>JAZNEN010000023.1:0-6708 GCA_045588615.1 Eubacteriales bacterium | reverse complement strand
ATCACGGTAAAGGATACTTCCTTAAAGCCGCCGAGTCCCGTTTCGTTTACACTTAAAAGCTCCGTTTTCCAGCCTACAGATTCGGCATACATAGTGTACATTCTGTATAAAACATACGAAAACAGTGCCGCTTCGTCACCGCCTGCACCTGCACGTATTTCAATGACAACGTTTTTGTCATCGTTTTCATCTCTCGGCAAAAGGAGTATTTTAAGCTCATTCGTGCATTTTTCAATACCTGATTTTGCTTCCTGCAGTTCCTCTTGCGCAAGCGCTTTCATTTCTTCATCGGGTTTATCCGACAAAAGCTCCTCGGCATCGGACTGCATTCTTACATATCCCTTATACTCACGGTACTTTTCAATTATCGGTGAAAGGCGTTTATATTCCTTCATTAAGGCGGTGTATTTTGTCTGGTCTGAAATTATCTCGCTGTCGGAAAGATCCTTTTCAATGGTGATAAATTTTTCTTCCGCTTCTTTAAGCTTATCAAGCATTATGACAGTCCTCCGCCTTTTCTATCTTTTTAATGTTTTTTTCAAGCTTCACACGGGCAACCGTCACATCGTGACCGCAGGTTTCGCACACTATTCTTATATCCGAACCGACACGCAGCACACGGAAAGTCTTTCCTCCGCACGGATGTTGCTTTTTCATCGTGAGTATGTCGCCCACTTCTATCTTCGGTATTTCCATTTATATCCCTCAAACCTATTTTATCCTTGTAATTATATCACACACATATAATTAAATCAATAGAAGTTTTGTATATTTTTATCACCCGTCAAAAATTGATGAAAAAATACAAATACAAAATAAAAACAGCGAAAAGTTTGCCCCCGTCTTAAAAAGCAGATAAACTGAAAACTGCCAAAGCAAAAAAAGTGTTATGAAGGAAATAATATTACAAAACGTGTCGGTTTTATTTTCAAAGCGCATCATAAGAAAGGCTCGGAGTGTCCTGCCTCCGTCAAGTCCATCTACAGGGAGCGCATTTAAGATACCGTATATAAGATTGTAAATTCCGAAGCTGTGTTTAAAAAACATAACAAAAAACAAAAAGTTGCACAAAACACCTCCAAAGGATATGAAAATGTCGTCACGATATGAGGTGATACCATTCATTTTTATGTCAGCTCCTCCGAGCCCTACGGTGACAGACGATATTTTTACCCCACACAGCTTCGCTGAGGCGATATGCCCCGCCTCGTGCAAAAACGACGAAAGGAGCATAAAAAATGTGTCCCATCCTGCATAAGAAAGGAAAAAAATAATAAGCGTCACTAAAGTTATGACGCTTATTTTTATCTTCCTTGACAGATATATATACAACCTTGCCTCCGGATATCATTTATATATTCTTTTCACCCTTTTGCTTACGGCGCACATACATTCGTAAGGTATCGTCCCTATATGGTTTGCGTATACAGAGGCATCGTCAAATACCACCGCTTCATCACCGACCTTCGGTTTTTCATCCATATCGGTGATATCGACCATAAAATGGTCCATACACACCCTGCCTATGACCTTTGCCGAGTAACCGTTTATTTTGATGTAAGCACCTGTAAAGCGTCTTGAAATTCCGTCGCCGTAACCGCACGCAACAGTTGCAACGGTCATATTTTTTTCAGCCTTGAAATCACCGCCGTATGAAACGGCATCTTCCTTTGAGATCTCGTGTATATGCACAACAGTTGAGACAAATTTCATTACGGGTTTAAGTCCCTCGCCTGATATTTCATCTGACGGCGGAAAGCCGTAAAGCACGATCCCTGCACGCGCCATACCAAAAAGAGATTTGGAAAAATCAAGAATCGCCCCGCTGTTTGCACAATGATACAATAATGTTTTTTCTGTAAGGCTTTCAATGATTTTCCTTGCATTATTAAATTTTTCAAGCTGTGACTCGCACGCGGTTTTATCGGCTTCGTCACCTTTTGCAAAGTGTGTAAACACGCCCTCGGATGAAAATTTGGGATTATTTATAACGTATTTCAAGCCTTCGCTGTCTGCATAGTCAAAGCCGAGGCGGTTCATTCCCGTTTCTATTTTTATATGTACGCGCAATTTTTCGCCTTCATTTATTCGGGACGAAAGAAGCTTTGCATATTCACTTGAATAAACAGCCTGTATAAAGCCGTTTTCGATAACGTGGGATATATCATCGGGATTTGAGTAGCTTAAAATCAGAATATCGCCGTCTGTATAGTGTCTTGCCTCTATTGCTTCATCAAGCGAGGAAACGGCAAAATGCCTACACCCTGCATCGTGCAATATCTTTATACATTCTCCGCCGTGACCGTAGCAATCCGCTTTTATAACACACATAAGCGAAACATCGTCGGGGAGTTTGGATTTTATAAAATTAAAATTTGAAACAAGTGCTGTGCTGTCAATTTGTAGATATGTCCGTGGTTTGAGCATCAGTATTTTTTCCGTTCCATTCATCAAATGTTATTACCGTTTTGCCGGATTTGAGCATAAGCGGTTTTTTTGTTTCTTTGTCAAAAAAGATATCGCAATCGCTGTTCGTAAGCTTTACCGCTTTTTCACCGTTTACAGAGTCCGCACTGACGGTAAATTCACCGTCGCACTTCAAAAGCTCATACCAGCGGTAAACACCGCCTGTAGACGATGCAGAAAGCTCTCCCGAATCAAGCTCTATGTTCATATCGTTATAGATGAGAAAGCTGTCATCACCCGCAAAGCTGTAGCCCATTCCCCAAAGAACGGACGGCTCTGCAAACACCATATCAAGCGTACCGTCAGAATCCTTTGAAATGCGGACGGTATACGCTGAACCGTCCTCCTCAACAGATACGTTTGCGGTATATTCATCCTTGAACGACGAAATATAATCCTCGGCATTTTCACCGTTTCCGCATCCTGATATCAAAACCGATATTGCCAACAAAACAACTGCAAATATTTTTTTCATAAGTGTGCACTCCTTTAACCTTTTATGGTTAAATCTATGCACGTGATCATTTTTTAATGCCTCAATGTGTCAACAACTACTGTATTTTTGTTGTGATACTTCATTATTTTAAGTGTCTTTTTTGTCGCTTCAAAGTACAGCACCGTCTTTTTATCACCGTCATTCACAACCATAGCATAGAGATCGGGCGTCGGCTCCGCTGTGCTTATGCAGGATGGGAAAACAATATCGACCTTATTTACGGTAACATCTGTGTGAGGCACTATACTGTCAACTTCATTTATTGTGACCTGATAGTATTTTTTGCATTTTTTCGCACCGAAGACCTTTTCCATTGTAAAAATACCTCTTTCGATGGTATATCTGTATTCGATCTGAAAATACATAAACATGTATTTGAACAGTATAAGACAGAGCATAAACATAACAGGAGTAAAGTAAATAAGCATTTTCACCGCAACGCACGCTCCGCACAAAAGAATCGAAGCGAGTACTGCACCGATGACATACATTATCCTCTGAAGTCTGTATTTACCTTCTACCTTTTTTTCCACTGTGTATGTTATACTGTTAAAAGATGAATCATCCATAAACAAGCCCCCTTTATAGCTTTGAATCATTCTATCACATATTTTGTAAAAATTCAATACCCAAAGGGCGCAGTATTGACAAAAAAAATAAAAGGGTATATAATTACACAAAAGGAGTGAGAATTTTGAAAATAATCGACATAATAAACAGCAATATCGCCAAAGATGCACCCACTCTGTCATTTGAAGTGTTCCCGCCCAAAACGTCCGATTCCATCGACACGGTGATGAATGCGACATCTGAAATTGCAAAGCTTGACCCTGCTTTTATGAGCGTTACATACGGTGCCGGCGGCGGCACAAGTAACTATACCGTATCCGTTGCGGAAAATATAAAAAACTGCGGTATTACACCCATCGTACATCTGACATGCGTTTCTTCAACTGAGGAAGCTGTAAAAAATCAGATAGAAAAGATCAAGCTTGCAGGGATGAACAATATACTCGCTTTGCGCGGAGATATCCCCGCAGACTGGGAATTTCCCGAAAATGCCCCTTACAGATATGCTTCCCAGCTTATAAGGGAGATAAAAAAGCACGGTGATTTTTGTATCGGCGGTGCATGTTATCCCGAAAAGCACCCCGAGGCTTCAACTCTCAAAGAAGACATAAAGCACATCAAAGAAAAGGTCGATGCAGGCTGTGATTTTCTGACAACGCAGATGTTTTTCGACAACAACATCCTTTACAACTATCTTTACAAAATACGCGAAGCAGGCATCACAGTTCCCGTTGTTGCGGGTATAATGCCTGTGACAAACGCAAAGCAAACGGAAAGAATATGTAAAATATCGGGCAATTTCTTGCCCCAGCGTTTCAAGGCTATAACAGACAAGTTCGGTTCAAATCCCGAATCAATGAAGCAGGCAGGAATTGCATATGCAACAGACCAGATAATCGACTTACTTGCAAACGGTGTCAACTGCATACACGTCTACTGCATGAACCGTCCCGAGGTGGCAAGAAAAATAAAAGAAAATCTTTCGAGTATACTTTAAAAAGCAATATGAAGGTGCCGGCTCAGCCAAGGAAATATACGGTAAAATTTATGATGACTGCCATCAGCCGCGTCCTCATTTAACGTCTTCTCCGGTCACTTGACAAACCGCTGTATCTATGGTATAATCCGCTGACGGAAAGCGTATGGAAGGAGGTAAGGAAAGATAGGAATTATAGGAAATTTATTTGCAAAAAAAAGAAAAAAAGCACTTGTTTTTGTTGATTATGAGCATTGGCACGTTTCAATGTATAAAAACTATTCAAGCCGTCCTGAAATAAAGAAGTGGAAAAATGAGCTTGATAAAAAATACAACGTCGTTGACATGTTTTTCTTCGGTGATTTTTCAAATCCCGGTATGCGTTATGAGATACCCAAAATAAGGGAAGTTTCAAACAACGTCATAGAAACACAGAACACAAGCCAGCATTATAAAAAGGATTTTACGGACTTCATTATGCTTGACAGCATATATCAAAGGGCAATGTTTGCAAAAGATATCGATACCTTTGTTATTTTCACCGGTGACGGTCATTTCACATCGGTAGTGAAGTTTCTTACAAACACATGTAAAAAAGAAGTTATTGTTTATGCCGTAAGGGATTGCTTGTCGGGTATGCTCAAAAGTGCCGCATCGTCTTATATTGAGGTGCCGACACTTGAAGAAATTGAAAATGTACGTGTTTCAATGGTTGCAAATTATTTAATACAGCAGAAAAAATCAAAGCATCAGCGTAGATATATCACGTTTTTATCCGCCATGGAAGCCGTTTCGGAAAAATACGGCGAAGACAAGGAAAATATAAGAGAAACTATGACAAAGATGCTTGATAGCGGTCTTTTGCGTCAGGAAAGAAAATTTTTGACAGGCGGCAAACAACTGAAGGCAATATATCTCAATGACGAAAAGCTGGAAGAAAACGGCATTGACATCATTTCAGATGATAAGCTTGTACCGAATGAAAAAAAACGCAAAGACAGCGGTAGGGAAAAATGATAAAATACGATCGTTTTTCGGGATATTACACCGAAACAGAGTTACCGATGATAACAGTAAACTCTTTGAACGAAATTGTTGATTACAATGAAAAAAGCATCTTTAAGGTAGGACGTGCCGACATAGGTCTTGAAGTTGAGCTGCGGCCGCTGGTAAATTCAAAGCAAAAAAGCTTTCCGTACACAGCGATCCTTGTTCTGAAAGATACAGAATATCTTGCGTGCGTCTGCCTTGCAAATCCCAAATCGGGCGAATACCGACACATATATTTCAGCGATACGGCAAATGACACAACAGATGCACTTTTAGCATCAAGGTTTATCATTGAGCAAAAGTATACCGAATTGCACAGTGCCAATCGGTTCTCTTCCGAAAGTGACCAGCCGTTTAAAAAACTACAGCGGCTTACGATGCTCTCACGCGCGGATGTGCTTGACGAATCACACAACATCAGTCTTGAACAGATCGTCGAATACACCGTAAACAGCTACAAACAACGCTTTTCGGAAGCTCACAGCAAATCACTTGAATTTTTCTGCCACACACGCAATATTCAAGCAGATGAAAATATCACATCTTTAACGGTTGCTATGACCGCATTGGGAATGGCTCTTGCAAAGGATGAGGCACTTCTCACCGTCAAAGAAACGCCAACGCATTACGTGTTTGTGCTTGACTTAAAGCACAGAAGGTTTATTGGCGATATATCCTCTTGCGGATTTTCCGGTATGTTTCTTTCCCGCATTTCATATCTTAATTATTGGAATACGGAATTATCATATAACGCTTTGCAGAACGAGACGGCACTTAAAATATTTGTTCTGAAATCAAGTACATCACACAGATTTTCCGCAGAAACACACTGCTTCAACATTTGGGAATATGCCAAGCTTCTTACAGATGCATTTTTAATGTAGATATTGTTTCAAACAAAAGGGGGCTGGCTCATTTAAGGAAATAACTCCCCAAATAAGTCGCCCCATGTATTTTTTTGAATATTTATTCTGTAGGGGAGTGCATTGCACTCCCGCTTTTAGTATATTTATACATTTCGAGGCGGACGACCAATGTGTATAGTGTGGTAACATAGTTTACAACTTTGATGTAAAATAAAGGCATGAAAAGTCAGAAGGAGACGAGAAAATGCCTTGGAAAGAACAAAGGTTGGAAACTATGCGAGAAG
>JAZNEN010000022.1:0-5509 GCA_045588615.1 Eubacteriales bacterium | reverse complement strand
GCAGATACCGACAGGATACAGGTCGGGTGAGGTGTTTGCGCTCCGTGTCAAGGGCGAAAGTATGATAGAGGCGGGGATTCTTGACGGGGATTACGTCGTCATAAGCAAAACCCCGTGCGCAGAAAACGGAGATATCGTTGTCGCACTTATCGAGGATGAAGCGACGGTAAAGACATTTTACAAAGAAAAAGGACATATAAGACTTCAGCCTGAAAACAGCACCATGCGGCCGATAATCGTCAAAGAAGTTTCAATTGTCGGTAAGGTAATTGCAAATATCAGATTTTATAAGTAAACAAAATGTAAATGTTTCATTTATGTATTGACAAATCAAAGTATAAGTGATATAATCTATGCGTTAATCCGAAGACAGCAGGTTTCGGTAAAAGCGAAAGCTTTCCTGCCGAGGGGAAAACGGTATATACTTTTTGGTATTTTTACGCTTTCTTTTCGGTCAAGAAAAGAAGGCGTTTTCTGTTTTCGGAAGACAAAACCAAAACGGAGGTAAATAATCAAATGGCAAGCGAAAAAATCAAGGCTCAAAAACAACAGATCGTTGCTGAGCTTGCTGAAAAGCTCAAGACTGCTGCCTCTTGCGTTATCGTAACATATGCCGGTATCACGGTTGAAAACGATACGAAGATGAGAGCTGAGCTCAGAGAAGCAGGCGTTGACTACTCTGTCATTAAGAACACAATGACAAAGAGAGCTGTTGAAGAAGTAGGCTATGCACAGCTTGGCGAAGTTCTTGAAGGTATGACAGCTGTTGCTATCAGCCAGAACGATGCGGTAGCTCCCGCAAAGATTCTCAAGAAGTACGCTGACACGGTTGAAACTTTTGACATTAAAGCAGGCTTTGTTGACGGCGAGATCCTTGACAAGGCAGGCGTTTTGGCTCTTGCTGAAATTCCGTCCAAGGAAACTCTTATTGCAAAGATTCTTGGATGTGTTCGCTCTCCCTTGTACAACCTGGCATATGTACTCCAGGCCATTATCGACAAGCAGGGTGAAGGCGCTCCCGCAGCTGCAGAAGCTGCACCTGCTGAAGAAGCTGCAGCAGAATAATCCGGCTTCATAAAATTTACTGAAAAAATACGAAAGGTGTATTAAAAATGGCTAACGAAAAAATCGAAAAGATTCTTGAAGAACTTGATTCACTTACAATACTCGAACTCGCTGACCTCGTTAAGGGTCTCGAAGAAAAATACGGCGTAAGCGCTGCTGCTCCCGTTGCAGTTGCAGGCGCTGCTGCTCCTGCTGCAGCTGCTGCAGAAGAAAAGACAGAATTCGATGTAATTCTCGCTTCCTTCGGTTCCTCCAAGCTCGGAGTTATCAAGGTTGTTCGTGAACTTACAGGTCTTGGTCTTAAGGAAGCTAAGGACATCGTTGAAGGTGCTCCTAAGGCTCTTAAGGAAGGCGTTGACAAGGCTACAGCTGAAGAATACAAGGCTAAGCTCACAGAAGCAGGCGCTACTGTTGAAATCAAATAATAGACTTAGGTCTGTAAAAGCCGCATCGAAAGATGCGGCTTTTAATGTTGCGGTCAAGCGTTTTTACTTGTTACTTTTCAAAAAAGCGATTGCGTGCTTTGTGGCGCGTGCATCGTCTTTATATTTATGGCGGCGAAACAGTATATCCATACCTGTTGTCTTTTCCCCGTCAAGAGCAATAACGGCGGTATTATATGATGCTTTCTGTGCTGTTTTATTATTCTTTTTCTTTGCGATAATTAATTCTGTTATCGCACGGTAAAAGATGAAACTTCTGGAAGAAGCCGTAAACGGATCGGCTTTTATTACACACCGGTATAACTCGTGAATGTATTCAGTATATTCGAAATTATTCAAATGCAGTTCTGTACGCAGAATTTGCATAGATAAATCGGAAACATAATCATTCTTTTTGTCTTCTGGAACAGCATTTAATGCGTTTTTATAAGCATCTTTGGCAGATGTGTAATCTGCATAAGCTTCATATATACCGCCGAGATTCAGATTTGCACGCATTTTATCAACCCAATCCGAGTCGTAATTATCAAGACCAAATTTGATCAGTCTTATTCCGTCATCCGGACGTGTATCTTTTAAATGATATGCCGATGTATAGCAATGTTGGCAACGCATACTTTTCGGAATACGCTTCAATGCTGCCTGAAACTCGCAAAAAAGCTCGTCAGAAAAACGGCCTCGTTCTATTTCTTTTTCAATTTCTGATAATTTCAATTTGTTCACCGCCTCTGATTCATTGTAGCATATCAAGTTTAAAAAATCAATTTACGCATTATAAATTTCCACAAATTATTTACACTACGAAAAATTTTTATTTTCCCGGTATTGACAATGGGAAATTTCTGTGATACAATGACACTGATGGAATTCTATATTTTAGGAGAAAAGTATGAAAAGGTTTTTAGCGATCACTCTTGCCCTTACAATGATGCTTTCAGTAACCGCATCAGCAGCGAGCTTTTGGGATTATCTCAGTAGCTTGTTTGGAGGCAGCTCAAACACTACTGCGGTGACGACGACAAAGGCACCTGAGACGGATCCTCCTGTATCGAAAACAACAACATCAAGCAGTTCCAAAATCAATACAACAACGTCCAAGACTACAGCTACTGCTTCTAAGACTAATTACAATAAGGCTATTACACCTGCAAAGACGTATAAGCCGAGTATTTCTGTTCCTGCTTATTCCGGCAAAGCATACGTTGCTGTAAACGGAAACAAGCCCTTTTTCAAGGAAACAGAAAAGACAACAGTTGCATTTGAATATTACGGCGCTCTTGATTCACTTAAGAGATGTACATATACATTCGCTTGCGTAGGCAAGGAAATAATGCCTACAACTAAGAGAGGTAGCCTTTCACATAAGCCCACCGGCTGGGTACAGAATCAGTATGATTTTGTCGAGAGCAAGAACCTTTATAACCGTTGCCACCTTATCGCATGGCAGCTGACGGGCGAAAACAATAACAAACAGAATCTCATCACCGGTACGAGATATATGAATATTCAGGGAATGGTTCCGTTTGAGGATATGGTAGCCGACTATGTAAAGGAAACAGGCAACCATGTTATGTACCGTGTAACACCCATTTTCAGCGGTAACAACTTGCTTGCCAGCGGTGTGCTTCTTGAAGGCTGGTCTGTTGAGGATGAGGGCGACGGCATTTGCTTCAATGTTTACGCATATAACGTTCAGCCCGGTGTTAAGATTGATTACAAGACAGGCAAAAATTCGGCAGATTCAAGTACCGCTGTTTCTAAGCCGGATACAGCAAAAGAGCAGACGTTTGTTGTAAACAAGAATGGCTATAAGACACACCTTCCTACTTGCGGCAGTGCCAAGAATATGAGCGCTAAAAACCGCATTGAGTTCACGGGTACTGTAGACGAGCTTTTGGCTAAATATCCCAAGGCAGTATCCGCAGGCTGTTGCCATCCGTATTAATTCAGATTCAGGATACTTTCATAAACGTAAAAAAATTCCGACAGATTTTAGTCTGTCGGGATTTTTTGTATAACGAAAACCACATGCTTAGCAGAGGGTTACGTAGATGCTTTTTTGATGAGTATCCCGCCGCAGCGGTAGGCTCCCCTGTGTAAGGGGAGCTGTCGGATGCGACTGAGGGGTTGTTTGAGAGTATTTTTACAATCTCTCCGTCACGTCGAGTTGCGTAATTTATTACGCAATCTCGTTGCCGCGCCTACCTCCCACGACACTTGGGAGGCTGGAAATAGCAACCACATTTGTGGGCTATTATTGGTTTTCAGGAGAGCCCCTGTTTATCAATTCAAAAATCTTTTCGTTATGTCAATAAGTGACTGCAGTCCTTCGGATAGCATGTCAATGCTTTCGAATATATCTGAACGGTATATTTCAGTTTGTATATATGAATATTATTTTTCCAAAGAAAGCGTAGGTCTTTTTTGTACTATATACGATACACCTCGGTAAATCGTTTCAAATTCGGATTCAAGGAATGCTTTGACTTCCGGACGGGCGGGATCGTTGATGAGTAACCATTTCTGTCCGTCCTTTTCCTCATAACCCACCACGCACAAAAGATGTCCGTTTGTCTGATAGCTCGGATATCCGCTGTTTGCAAGCTGTCCCGGCTCAACTCTTATGGAGCAAGCCACCGGATGTCCTGTGTATATCGCATATTTGATAGCGTCTATGTCGTAATAATCTATATAGGCATCGTATCCAAGTTCACCTGCGTATGCGACGTTGAATGCCCAGTTTCCGAAACGTCCTATGCCGTAGTCACGCACACCCCATGCAACGTCCTCAACCTCAATATCTGCGCCGTGATAAAGCATCAGCATTGAAAGAGATGTTGCCGAGCATATACTGCCGCCGATCTCGGGAACGTCACCCTGACGTCTGTAGGGAACCCTCAGCTTTTTGTATGTATCATCGGGAGCCTTCAATAATGAGCCTTCTTTGTTTGCAGCCAGCGTTACGTTGTAAAGAATAGGGGATGTATCCTTTGTCTGTTTTATATCTACCTTGAATTTGACAATGCCGGGGCATTCTCTGTTGAGCGTAAGAATGTCTATTCCGACCTTTCCGTATGAATCCGATGTTGAAGCACTTCCCGATACACCCTGAATTGCGCTCCAGGTGCCCCAGGAGTACCAGCCTGTGTATTTGCCGTTGTCAAGCTTTACTGATACCGATATTTCAACTGTGCCGCCCTTAGATGATGAATTCCACGAAGCAAGCATTTCCTTGAATCTGCCACCGAGGTCGATCTCTTCCGAAATAAACGTTCCGCGCTTGGCACCGTCCGAAAGCATCAGACCGCCGTTTTTGACCTCGACTGAATTAAATTCTCCCTTAAATTCATCAGCTCGTATCATAACAGACTTGTTGCAAAGACTGACGTTACTTACGTCAATGTCCGCATCTTCTGAAACCGTATCTTCTGCAATTTGTTCCGATGTAACCGCAGCAGAATCATCGCTTTCTTTATATGCATCGGTACTTTCTCCGCATCCCGCCAAAACAGCACATAGCAATAGGACAGAGGTGATCCCCATAGCCTTTCGTTTAACGGAATTTTTTTTGAATACTGTTTCTTGTTTCATAACCGCTTTCTCCTTACAAAATTGTATAGTTATGCTCGGATCATCGAATTTTATCATATTCTGTCATTTTGATTATATCATTCTTTTTCTCTTGTGTCAATCATTTTCTGTATAATCTCAATTGTATATATTTCTTTCAATTACAAATACTAACAACACAATTTGAAAAATTTATGAAGGAGCAATATAAAAGAAAATGGGCTGGCTCATTAGGAGATAGAAATTATAAAAGAGCAAAAAAAGATGGGGTCGGCTCAATTTTCTCAACTTGAGCCAGACGGTCATTATGGTTTATCACCACAATGATGAAAACCACATATACAAAATTAATAGAATATGGTAAAATAAAGGAGCCGAGAAGGTCGTAAGGGGATTGGTATATAACAAATCCGAGAGCCAGACTGATCAAG
>JAZNEN010000021.1:0-10929 GCA_045588615.1 Eubacteriales bacterium | reverse complement strand
AGTGCTTCGCACTATGAAGCAATCGCCTATGGCGATTACGGTTTAAGGAATTAATAATTTGAAATAGGGTTTATTTTATCCGCCCTGAACAAATATTTATCTTGTTATTCACGTCAAACGGGGAGAATAATTCCTCGTTACAAGAGGTTATTATGACCTGACGTCCGCCGAGCTTTGACAACAGGTACGATGCGCGCTTTGAATCAAGCTCCGAGAGGACATCGTCAAACAAATACACGGGGTATTCACCCGTTTCTTCCTTGGATATTTCGCCCTCGGCGAGCTTTGCGGCAAGTGAAAGCGACCGCTGCTGCCCCTGTGAGCAGTAAAATCTTGACGATCTGCCGTTTAAGGTTATCTCAATATCGTCCCTTTGCACACCGTAAAGGTTCATTTTATACTGTATTTCTTTGTCAATATTTTCGGTAAAGAGCTTATAAAACGCTTCGTTTGTCATTTCCTGCAGTTCTTTATCAAGGCTGTAGAAGACTTTTGCCTTTTCCTTCCCCTCGCTCATTTCCTCAAGCGATGATGCCATATGCTCACCTAATTTTTGACAGTATTCAATCCGTCTTTCGGTTATGTAACGGCAGGGAGGGGCTATCTGCTCTGCAAGGACGTCAAAAATGCCGTAATTTGCGTTTTTGCTCTCTGAGGCATCTTTGATAAGCGCAGCCCTTTGCGACAGAATTTGCGTATATTTTTTGAGCATATAAACGTATTTCTTGTCCGTCTGCGAAATTGCCACGTCAAGAAACAGTCTTCTTTGACTCGGTGAGTCCTTAATGATGGATAAATGGTCGGGACAAAACAGCACCGCCTTGAAGTTTCCTATAAACTCCGAGGCACGCACGACCTCTCCGCCCGATATCTTCATTTTGCGCTTTTCGCCGCGTCTGTAGTAAACGGACATGGGAACCTCACGCCCAAATGACTCATAAACTATCTCAACACCGGCAGAAGTACCGTCAAACGGAATTACATCCGTTTCCTTTTTCATTCTGTACGGCTTGCCTCTGGCAAAGACATATATGGCTTCGAGCAGGTTCGTTTTGCCCTGCGCATTGTCGCCCCATATGACGTTTATGCCGTCCTTGAATTCTATCGTGCCTGCCTTTAAATTGCGGTAGGCGCTTATATCAGCTTTAAGTAGTTTCAATTTATCTTGACTGCTGAGGTCTTACGGGGAATACAAAGTACATGAATGACTTGTCAGTATCGTCAGTTGGTGTTATCAGCATACTTGAAAGCGATGTTGTAAAGCCGAGCTTTACCGTATCTGCCTCAATTGCCCTGAAGCTGTCAAGCAAGAATCTGCAGTTGAAGCTTATTTCAAGATCCTCGCCCTCGTGCTTGCACGGTATTTCGTCATAAACCCTGTTTACAACGGATATACACGATATCTTCATCGTGTCGCCGTAGAGGTTGAGAGTTACACTGCTTCTGACTCTGCCCGCGTCGCTGTCCTCTGTTACAAGGAGCGCACGCTCAAGGCTTTCACGCAGACTGTGCGTGTTTATCTCCACATTTATCGGACAGTCCTTGGGGATAAATCTTTCGTATTCTATATAATCGCCGTCGATCTGTCTTGTGTAAAAGCACATTCCGTCACGCATGAACATGATGTGCTTAAGTCCCCTTACGACCTTTATCTTGTCATCGGTGTCAAGTAAGAACTTCTGTATTTCCGGAAGCGCACGGCGGGCAATTATAAAGTTAAGGTTCATATATGAGCCGTCGATGTTCTGATTTTCCATCTCGCAGTCCTCAAACCTCTGCGCAAAGCGGAAGCCGTCAAGGGCTGTTATTCTTACACTTTCATCTCTTATCTGAAAATATGCGCCGTTAAGCTGGAGCTTCTGATGGTTGTCGGCAACTGCAAACGATGTCTGGGCAATAAGTCTTTTAAGCACCTTCTGGCTTATTGTAAAGGAATAATCTCCCGAAAGCTCAGGTGTGCCGGGGAACTTGTTTCCCTCAATACATACGACCTCAAATTTACTGTTGCCGGACATAATTTTTGCAATATTTTTATCCGACACGTCAATGGTGATGTCATCGGGCATATTCTTTGTGATGTTCAAAAGCTTCTGTGCGCTGATTATATAACATCCCGGAGTCTGCACGTCGGCATCGATCACCGTTTCAAAGCCCTTTTCAACGTCAAATGACGTGATAACGCATTTGTCGCTTCCCTGTGTTTTAAGTCTTATACCTTGGATCACTTTATTTTCGCCTCTTGTCGATACGGCACCCATGGCGGGAAGCAAAGCGTTCAACAATGTGGATTTATCAAAAACGATTCTCATGTACGTTCCTCTCTATGATATGGATAGATATGAATACTTATGGAAATAGTAGTAGTAGTAGGGGCTGTGGAAAATGTGGATATCCCCGATATCCCTGTGTGTGACAGCATTTTTACGCTGCTTTGCCTGTGGATTTACGGTGGGATGGCTTGTGATAAAATGTGGAAACATTTTTTCATCATCCTGTAGCTTTTTTCGACCGTTTTTTTTATCCACATCGGAGCAAAAGGTATTCAACATAAAATTCTACAGCTTATCAACACGGTTGTAAACATCCGCCGAAAAAGGTTGGATGCTGTACACATTTGTGTGGAGTTATGTGGATTACTTTGTGGAAAGTGTTGATAAGTATGTGGTTTTCCTGTTGGTTTACATCTTTATTTCGTTTTCTATTTCCTCAATTTCCCTTTCAAACAGCGGTTCCGACTTTATTTTTGTTTCCACAACATCTATCGAGTTCATAATTGTGGAATGGTCTCGTCCGAACAGTGCGCCTATCTGTTTAAGTGAATAAGGGGTGTATTTTCTTATGAGGAATATTACGATGTGGCGCGCGGAGGTTATCTCCTTACGCTTACTCTTGCTCTTTATCTCGTTTTCGTCAACATTCAGCTTTTTGGATACCGTTTTGAATATACGGTCTGTTATTACCTGAGGCGACACATCGAGATTCATCATATCGGCAATTGCCTTTTTCGTCATATCGTATGTTATCGGTATGCCGTAAAGTGCGCTTGTCGCGGCTATTTTCTTAAGAGAGCCTTCGATCTGCCTTATGTTTCTGCTTAAATTCTCCGCTAAAAGCGTCACAACATCAGACGGGATGTCCATATTGTAGGATTCAGCCTTGCTTTTGATGATGGCGGCGCGGAGCTCATAGTCCGGGGGCTGAATGTCAGCCATAAGTCCCATTTCAAAACGGTTCTGAAGCCTGTCCTGAAGCGTCTGAATTTCCCTGGGGGGCTTGTCAGATGCTAAAATAATCTGCTTGTGTTCTTCGTAAAGGGCATTGAACGTGTGGAAAAATTCCTCCTGCACGCTTTCCTTGCCTGCGATGAACTGTATATCGTCAACGAGCAGTACATCGATCGTTCTGTACTTGTTACGGAATATAACGGGGCCGTTTTTTGTACGCAGACTTTCAATAAGCTGATTTGTAAATTCCTCACCCTTGACGTAAATAATTTTCAAGTCGGGATTTCTTGTCAGAAGCTCATTTGTAATGGCATAAAGCAGGTGCGTCTTGCCAAGACCGCTGGGGCCGTACACAAACAGGGGGTTCCACGCAGTGAACGGATTTGTCGCCACGGCATAACACGCATTGTATACAAAGCGGTTTGATGAGCCTACTATGTAATTGTCAAATGTATAATCGTCGTTTATCTGTGTTTTGAGATTTATTTTTGCCGAAAGCTGTGACTCCTCGGTCGTTTCCTCGGGCGCTTCTTTTTCATAAGTGGTGAAAAAGTTAAGCTCATTTCCCGCAGCCATCAGCGGATTTGAACCGGTTTTCGCACCTTCGTCGGTGCTTTTGGAATACTGCCTTGAATATATATCACCGCTGTTTTCGGGATTTTCAAGATCGTATTCGATATCTTTTTTTATCTGCTTAATGTTTTTTGAATCCTTATCCTGAGCGTATATGTAAATTACCTTGAATTCGCCAAGCACCTTATGTAAAAGCCTCTCAAGCAGTCTCGTTTCGTCTCTGACAAAATCAAGAGTCGCCGATGTGGGCGTCATAAGTATTGCATACTGCGATTCTATGTCAACTATCTGCATGTCCGAAAACCAGGAGTTTACCTTTATTTCGGAGATATTTTTTCTCAGCTCTTTAAGGACACCGTTCCATATATCTTCATATGTAGTCATTTTGTATGTCCTTTCATTTTAAAATCAATTTTGTATGTTTAATACTCGTTTAATTCGTGGTGATGCCTGTAGGGGCGGATTCCATATCCGCCCGTTTTAAACCCATTTATGATCATTTCATGCGGACGTGCAATGCACGCCACGACGTCTTAACGATATTCGCACAGCGAATATCATTTCATGTTTGTTTTACAAACATTTCAAGCGGCGCCGCCGCATTTCATGCCGCAGGCATTTCATTTTTAAACCCATTTTTGCCCATTTAATTCTGGGTGATGCCGTAGGGCGGGGGCTTGCTCCCGCCGTTTAAAACCCATTTAATATGACACCTCGTCCACGGGTCGTCGTGGGCGCCGACCCCTACGGTTTGTATATTCGTGATGGTGCCGCATGGGCGGATTTGATGAAAATATTACATCACTCTATATTATACCACATTTTATATAAAATTACAATATATAATTTATAATCTAACTAAATTATTATATAAGAAGCAAATTTAAAAGACTTATATTTTTGAAAAAAACGTATTGATTTATTCACCCCTGTATGATATAATGGGGCGAAAATGTATTTTGCTGTTTTAATGCGGTAAAATAAAAACAAATTTTTCGGGGGAATTTTAAATGCTTGACGGTTTTATAAAGGTTGCCTCGGCAAGTGTTGAAACATTTGTCGGAAATCCTGTCAAAAATGCTGAAAATATCATAAAAGCCGTTAAACAAGCCGATAATTCGGGTGTTAAGCTTTTGTGCTTTGCTGAGCTTTCGGTAACGGGTATCGACTGCGGAAGTTTGTTTTTTTCAGATGTTTTGCTGAAAAAAGCAAAGGCGGCTTTGTTTCAGATAATTTCAAAAACCGCTGACACAGATGTTATGTTTGTGGTAGGTCTGCCCGTAAAAATTTCATCAAAAATTTACAATTGTGCCGCCGTTATTCAGAAGGGTGAGCTGTTTGCGCTCATCCCAAGCCGTGAGGATTCACCTTATTTTGCGAAATTTGAAAGTGAAAAAGGTGTTCACCTTTACGATTTTATCGAGAGTGCCGACGGCTATACGGAATCAATACCGTTTACCGATAAGATAATTTTCTCCTGCAAGTCTTGTGAAAATTACAAATTCGGTGTCGTTTTCGGCTATAACGGCAAGAAAACAGAGGAGCTTTGCAAAAAAGGTGCGAAGATAATTCTTTCCCTGTCGAGCTACCCGGAAACGGTGACATCCCGCGATAATAAAAATACATTTTATAAATGTCTTTCGGCAAAGCAGATATGCTCTGTTGTTTGTGCCGAATGTGACGAAACGGAATCGACTGCGAAGGCTGTATATTCAGCCAACCATATGATATATGAGTGCGGCACAAGGCTTGCGGAAAATGCCCCGTTTGAGGGTGAAAAGCTCCTTATTTCCGAGGTGGATGTAAATAAAATTGCAAATTTGAGAAGCTGCGATAAGTCTTATAACGAAGATCCCTCGCTTTACTTCAAGGATGCGGGGGTATATGACGAGTTTGAGTTTGTGCAGGACATAACCGTAACAGCTCTTTCACGTCACATAGACAAAAATCCGTTTATGCCCGATACGTGTAACGAAGCAAAAAGAACAGAGCATATAACGAAAATTCAGGCCTACGGGCTTAAAAAGCGTATGACGGCGTCAAAAAGCCGTAAGATGGTCATCGGTATTTCGGGCGGGCTTGATTCAACGCTGGCGCTTCTGATTTGCGTAAAAGCTGCCGATTTGCTCGGCTATGACAGGAAGTGTGTAATTGCCGTTACAATGCCGTGCTTCGGCACGTCCGAAAGAACTAAATCAAACGCCGTTGTGCTTTGCGAAAAATTGGGCGTTGATCTAAGAAAAATTGATATTACCGAGGCTGTAAGGCTTCATTTTAAGGATATTTCACACGATGAAGATATAAAAAATGCCGCTTACGAAAACGCACAGGCGCGTGAGCGCACACAGGTGCTTATGGATATTGCCAACGATGAGGGCGGTCTTGTAATCGGCACAGGCGACTTGAGCGAGTCGGCTCTCGGCTGGTGCACGTATAACGGCGACCATATGTCTATGTACGGTGTCAACTGCTCAGTTCCGAAGACGCTTATGCGCAAGGTCGTTGAAAACGAGGCGGAAAACTGTACCGATAAGTCACTTTCGGATACGCTGTTTGACATACTGAATACACCTGTATCGCCTGAGCTTATGCCCCCCGAGGACGGAAAGATTGCGCAGTATACAGAGGAGATCATAGGACCTTACGCGCTTCACGATTTCTTCATCTACTACACGGTAAAATACGGCTTTACAAATGAAAAGCTTCAGCGTCTTGCCGAATATGCCTTTGCGGGCGAATATTCAAGGGAAGATATTGAAAAGTGCTTCAGCGTCTTCAAAAGACGGTTTGCAACACAGCAGTTCAAGCGCTCCTGCGCACCTGACGGGGTAATAATAGGAAGTGTTAATTTGTCAAACTACGGCGGTTTTTCAATGCCGTCGGACGTTGACGGCGATATATTTTCGTAATTAATGAAAGGAAGTATATAAAATGGTTATTGAAAATCTTGAATTTCTCAGAAAATTCGACAGCGAGGTAGCTGATGCGGTAGAGAAGGAGTACAACCGTCAAAGAGGCGGTATTGAGCTTATTGCATCTGAAAACTTTGTTTCCGAGCCTGTAATGGCGGCGGCATCCTCAGTGCTTACAAACAAATATGCGGAAGGCTATCCCGGCAAGAGATACTACGGCGGCTGTGAGTGTGTTGATATTGCCGAAAACATCGCCATTGAAAGAGCAAAGAAGCTTTTCGGTGCACAGTTTGCAAACGTTCAGCCTCATTCGGGAGCACAGGCAAATACAGCTGTTTATATAGCACTTCTGAAAGCCGGCGACACAGTTATGGGTATGTCCCTTGCACACGGCGGTCACTTGACACACGGCTCACCCGTTAACCTCAGCGGTCTTTACTATAACTTCGTTTCGTACGGTGTTGACAGCGAAACACACAGAATAGATTACGATGCACTTGAAAAGCAGGCTAAAGAATGTAAGCCCAAGCTCATCGTTGCAGGTGCGTCCGCTTATCCGAGATTCATAGATTTTGAAAGAATGGCGAATATCGCACACGAGGTAGGTGCGTATCTTATGGTCGATATGGCGCACATCGCAGGTCTTGTTGCCGCAGGTGTCCACCCGTCGCCCATGCCCTATGCGGACATCGTCACAACGACAACGCATAAGACACTCAGAGGTCCCAGAGGCGGTATGATCCTTACAAACGATGAGGAGCTTGCAAAGAAGATAAACAAAGCCGTATTCCCCGGCACACAGGGCGGTCCTTTGATGCATATCATCGCCGCTAAGGCTGTTTGCTTCGGAGAGGCGCTTAAGCCCGAATTTGCAGAATACGGAAAGAAAGTTGTAAAGAATGCCGCAGTGCTTGCAGAAACACTTGTAAATGAGGGCTTCAACCTCGTTTCCGGCGGTACGGATAACCATTTGATGCTCGTTGACCTCCGTCCGTTTGATATCACGGGTAAGGAGCTTGAAAAGAGACTTGATACAGTTCACATCACAGTAAATAAGAATGCTATTCCCGACGATCCTCAGTCGCCGTTTATTACAAGCGGTGTAAGAATCGGTACACCCGCCGCTACAACAAGAGGCCTCGGCGAGGAAGAAATGAGAACGATCGGTAAGCTTATCAAGCTTACAGCGACAGAGTATGAGGACAAAGCAGATTACATAAGAGCAGAAGTCACAAAGATCTGCGAAAAATATCCCCTTTATTAATTCCTTTATATTAATCACAAATAAATCTCCCTTACATATCATTTAGTGTAAGGGAGATTTTTTTACCGATTAATATAATATTTACAAAGATAATTGCGCCCCGTCCGCACCCCCCCCACAGTTCGTTTGCGCTGTGCCGCAAACGAACTGCCTGCGGACATAGGGGCGCACACCGCAAGCGGTGTGTATTAATGATGAAAAAGTTCAATTATAGTATTTGAAAGGCACAAAATGCGTAAATGTCTGTATAAATGTAATAAAAAAATACAAACGGCAATGGTTTGCGCCGTTTGCTTCGGAGTCGGGGTATTGATGTCTTTGTTTTTGCCTCCCATCGTTATGGTCATAATTGAGGCGCTTGCCCTGTGCTGTGTCGGAATACTTTTCATTCTTTAAGGAGAAATTATGAAGATAGTCGTTGTTCGCTCCCCGAAATTCTTTTCGGGCATTTTGAAAAAAATATTCAAGATAAAATAAGGGGTTGGCTCATTTAATGCAGTTCCGATTCGGAACTGCATTTCATTTTAAAACCCATTTTTGCTGATTTAAAACACTCAATCTTCTATTTCATTAAAATAATCTTTGTTGAAAAATTCGGACAAGGTAATTTCCGCACCCTCGCAAAAGCGTTTTACGGTTATGACTTTTGAACATTTCGTTCTTCCTTTTGCAAGGTCATAAATTGATGACGGCGACATACCGCCTTTTAAACAAATATCGCATATGTTGCTGTTTTGTTCTTTACATATTTCTTCTATTCTTTTCAGGATAGCTTCATTTAATTTCATAATCATACCTATATTTTCACGGAATTCCGTAATTATTATAGGAAAATATGATTTTTTACTCTCGTGGAATTCCACGATATTGACAAAACTTTAAAAAAATGTATAATGAAAATACAGTAAAATCGTGGTATTCCACGAAAAGAGGTAGAAAATGATAATTACATTTGCAGGTCATTCATCAGTTTCATTCCGTGAAAAAGTAAAAGAAACGGTAAAAGAACAAATAAAAAATGGGCGTAAGCCCATTTTAGGGGGTGGCTCATTTAAGGAAATATATGGTAAACTTTGTAGGGACGACCATTGGTCGTCCGCCTCGAAATGTATAAATATACTACGGAATAAATATTCAAAAAAATACATGGGGCGACTTATTTGGGGAGTTATTTCCTTAAATGAGCCGGCCCCGTTCGTTATGCTTTATAACACAGTTGTCAAAATATTACAATGTGCATAAAAAATCCGCACGGGATATTCGCGTATAATTTTGTTTTATCGGAACTTATTGAGTTGTCCTGCCCTTAATTTCCGCAGGAAATATGCGCCGTCCCGCCTGTGGCAGTTGACTTCGTCAACTGAGGGGGGCAGGCGGAGGCGCACGGAATACAAAATTATGAATTTAAGCCTTCAGATCTTACATGCACTGTACATATCTTTGATAACTGTTAAAAAAATCATTATTCAATCCCGTTTCCAACACTCATTGGTAACGTACATCAAATGATAGCGTAATTGAACAAGCAGCCTGTTTGATAACTCATTATATTCCTCATCCAATCCTTTTTGATGCGCATAACAAGGTGGCGAATCGTTCCAAGACCCCATAGCACCAAACACATCGGCTTTATATACCGCATAATATACAGATTTAAAATCGTTGGGGAGTTGCTTGGGAATATTGTCATCTTCGATAGTTTCACAACCGCACAAAGCCTCGTATGCGTTATGAAAAACATCTGAAAAATAGGGCTGTTCTATCACGGTGGCAAACTTTCCTATATCCAAAAGTACTTCCTTAAATTCGTCAGTTCGGCACGAAAAATGAAGGTTTTGAATAATTGGATTTTTCTTCATACGCTGTTCGCTATAATTGATTTTCCAACCTTCTTTTTCTCGGTCAAACTCCCAAGCAGGACAAAAAGAAGAAATGTTGCCGTTTTTCCAAAAACATAAGATTACACATTGTGAAGTGTTTGCAAAGCCAAGCAAATGTTTGTTCTCTCTATTGGCAGGAATAACAAATTTTATATCTTTTAAACCCCGTTGCAAACAGATGTTGAACCATTCGCAAACCGAATTTGACTCAATTGGTTTGCTCAAAAATTTAGGAGTAAATAAAAATTTAATGGACAGCACATATTTACTCGGAGTAAAATCTATTTCTTTATGTTCAAAAAGGGCTTTTCTTGCACATATTACAATATCGCTTGCTTGTTTAACTTCACCGTTCATAATTTTCCTCCTGCTTGGATTTGTGTTTAATATTATAATATGTTATAGCTCACTTATTGCAAATCTATAAAATGATACAACATTATCTTCGCATCCGTTAACCAACCTTTTATAAACCTTATCAATAGGAGTCAATCGTCCCCCGTCTTTGCAAATAAGCAAGGGAATATTTGAATAACCCTCTTTTGCCCAATAGTATCCCTTTTGAGACAAACCGTTTTTTAATATTGTTTGTCCTAAATACGAGCCGAATATTATTGACATACTCCATATCTGATTATCGGTCGGTTTACTGACGGAAATATCTTTTGAATAAAAATCTAATATTTCTTCCAAGTCTGTGATACTGTTTTCGGAAAAATCAAAATTTTTACCAAACGACTTCGCATATTCAACCGCCCCGCAGCACATTTTTTGTGCATAAGCCGCAACTTGAGCATTTTCATCCCCGTCGTTTTGCTTTTTTTTCTTAAAAAGATCAAATAATCCCATAAAATCACCTCTTATTTTTATTATACTGATTTACGCAGGAATTTCAATACCTACAAAAAGAATCCGCCCGAATTTCTTCGGGCGGATAGTTTTGTTTTATAAAGTCAGCAATTACTTGCTTGCTTTGATAGCTGCCTGAGCTGCTGCGAGGCGTGCTATCGGTACTCTGAAGGGTGAGCAGGATACATAGTCAAGACCGATCTTGTGGCAGAATTCAACGGAAACGG
>JAZNEN010000020.1:0-8350 GCA_045588615.1 Eubacteriales bacterium | reverse complement strand
ATCTGTTTTGTGTAAAGCAACCGATGGCACAGACTTTGATATTATTGTTTTCTCTTTTTTTTGCCAAAGCGCGGCTTATCATCTGACGACTTTTTTTATCGCTTGAAGAGGTCACGGTGCAGGTATTTATGATATATACATCGCAATCGTCTTGAAATGAAGTGATTTGATAACCGAGTTCGGCAAGTCCCTCTGATATTGCTTGAGATTCGTATTGATTTACACGGCATCCGAGCGTGCAGATTCCGACAGTATAAGCCATATTATGATTCCTTGCTTTTTAAATTTGTGTCGCAGATATCCGAAAGCGGACAGTCATAGCACATAGGTGAGCGCGCGGAGCATGTATCCCGTCCGAACTGTACTATTCTGTGGCAGAAGTCGGACTGCTCACACGGTTCAATAAGCTCCTTCAGTATCTTTTCTGTCTTTTCGGGGGAAGATTTAGGCGGACAAAAGCCGAGCCGCGCACTTATTCTTATGCAGTGCGTATCTGAAACTATTGCGGGCTTACCGTATACATCTCCCAAAATAAGGTTTGCAATTTTACGTCCGACACCGGGAAGTGTCAGAAGATCTTCCATTGTGTCGGGAACTTGCCCGTCATACTTGTTTACTATCATCTCAGCCATTCCCTTAAGGCTTTGCGCCTTTGTTTTGTAAAGTCCGCATGAGAAAATGAGCCGTTCGATTTGAGAAAGTTCAGCTTTTGCCATAGCGTTTATGTCGGGGATTTCTTCAAAAAGCTTTTTGCAAACCTCGTTTACCCTTGCATCCGTACACTGTGCCGACAGTCTGCCCATTACAAGCAGCCGCCACGGATCGCCTCCCGATTCGAGCGCACAAAGCGCCTCGGGATATATTTCTTTAAGTCTTGCCACGCAAAGTGCGGCTTTTTCTTTTTTATTCATACCCGTTTTCAAGCTCAAACCAAAAGACGGAGCCTGCGTTTTCACGGCTGATAACGCCGTATTTGCCGCCGTGAAGCTCAATTATGCCCTTCACTATCGAAAGACCGAGTCCTGTGCCGACCTGCGCCCTTTTGTGAGCCTTGTTTTCCTTATAATATCTGTCCCAAATATACTTTATGTTTTCTTCTGATATACCGCAGCCCGTGTCAATAACCTCAATACGCACACCGCGGGCTGTTTGCTTTTGAACAACCGTTACGCTCTTGTCATCTCCCGAATAGTTTATGGCATTGTTGATAAGATTGTATATTACCTGAGAGATCTTAAGTGAGTCCAGATCCAGGCGAATGTGCTCATTATATCGGAAATTTATACGGTAACCGTCAGCGCCCTTCATTTTTGAATACCTTGAAACGATGTCAGAGATAAGCTGTGTGATATCACAGGGCGCGATATTTAACGTATCCATTCCCGATTCTGTTTTTGAAATGGAAAGAATGTCGTCAACAAGCGCGTGCAAATGCTCTGCCTCATCGATGATGATCTGTATATTTTCAGGTGTGTTTTCACCGGGAATATCGCGCACAAGCTCCCCGTAGCCTCTTATCATAGTAAGCGGTGTTTTAAGGTCGTGCGATACGTTTGCAATAAACTCACGGCGGAGGCCGTCAACCTTGGAAAGCTCCTCAGCGGCATAGTTCAGTGTGTCGGCAAGCTCTTTTGTTTCCTTGAAGCCGTCGCCTTCAAAGTCGGCACAGTAGTTGCCGTGCGCCAATTTTTTTGCCGATCTGTTTATGCTTATAATGGGGGAGGACAGCTTACCTGCGATAAATGCACCCATAAGGGCGGCTATAATTATGAACAGAACGCTTATCACATTAAGCTGGCTTTTTATTGTTTCAACCGTTGCATCAACCGGTGTAAGCTCACAGCTTACGATTATATATGCATTTTCTCCGGTTTTTCTTTGCGTGCGCAGACAGTAGATAAGGCTTTCCGATTCATAAAGCGTGTCAAACTGTTTTTTGCCGCCTTTATCCTCAGGCGGTGTATCAAACGGCGGCTTTTTATCCTTGGCGGGAGCTTTGACAGTCTCGATGTGGCGTGAAAAATATTCACCGCCGGATTCATTTGCCATATCGATATAGTATTTTACGATACCGTTATTGTTCAGTATACTGCCGTGAGACACGGACTGTATATATTCTTCCGTGCTTCCGTTTGCAAAAACGATCTTTATATCGGTTTGTGTGCGCTCGGAAAGTGACTCGGTAAGCTCGCTTATATTTTCTTCGTCAATATTTTTTCCTGCCGTTTCGGCTGTCTCTATTATCTCACGGTTGACTGCTTTTTCGTAAAAGAAGTCAAGCAGTACGACCTGGAATATCCACACCACAGCAAGCAAAAGTGCGGCAAAAACGGATGTATAGATCACGGTTTTTGTTTTTATGCTTGCCGATACCCGGCGCTTTTTGAAAATCCCCATATTCAGCCCTCAAAGCGGTATCCTACACCGCGCAGAGTGACGATCAGCTTTGCATAATCGCCGAGGCTTTTTCTCAAAAGCTTTATGTGTGTGTCAAGCGTTCTGTCATCGCCGTAGAAATCGTATCCCCACACGGAGGTGATAAGCTTCTCGCGCGTCAGAGCAATACCCTTGTTTCTTACAAGATAGAAGAGAAGCTCGTATTCCTTCGGAGTCATATCGACCTTTTTGCCGTCAATGTAAACGAGTCTGCCCGTAAAGTCAACGGTCAAAGTATCAAAGGAAAAGACCTCGTGTTCACTTCTGTCTGTATTTTTTTTCGTCCTGTTTATCACAGCACCAACACGCATCATAAGCTCCTTGGGCGAAAAGGGCTTTACAACGTAGTCGTCAGCCCCGACCTCAAAGCCGTGTATTTTGTCGTATTCCTCGCCGCGTGCCGACAGCATTATTATCGGGGTGTTTTTTGTTTTATGTATTTGCTTTGCGGCTGAAAAGCCGTCTAAAAACGGCATCATTATATCCATAATTATAAGGTCGAAATCATTGAGCTTACATTTTTCGACAGCTTCCATCCCGTCGGAGGCTTCGTCTGTTTCGTACCCTTCAAATGCGGCATATTTTTTTATAATTTCACGTATTTTTTCCTCGTCGTCAACGATAAGCAGCTTATACATAAGATCCTCCATTTGGCTTTATTCCGCTATTTTATCCCCGAATTGTGACGGGGGTGTGATGTATGTCTGAATCATTCGGAGTCGGTTTTTTTCGGTTTATATCTTGCTAACGGATTTTGCATCGTTGCACGCTCTATATCCTCGTTTACAACGTGTGTGTATATCTGTGTTGTATTTAACTGCTCGTGCCCGAGTATCTCCTGAAGCACTCGTACATCAACTCCGCCCTCGCGGTACATAAGTGTTGCCGCCGTATGGCGCAGTTTATGCGTGGAGAGGTTTTTGTAGTCAAATCCGGCATCTGCAAGATACTTTTCCACACGCTTCTGCACAGCATTGTTCGATATTCTTTTTTCTCTTGTTGACAGAAAAAGCGGATGCTTTCCGCGCTCAATACACTGAACGCTCCGCCTTTGCTCAAGATAATCAATTATTGCGTTTTTGCAGGCGGGATTGATGTAAACGACACGCTCTTTTCTGCCTTTACCGATGACGTTTATGCGCGTCATCTCGCGGTCAAAGTCCTCGATGTTTATCATCACAAGCTCCGAAAGACGCAGTCCCGTGTTTAAAAACAGCAGAATTATTGCATAATCACGGAGGCGTGTGCACGATTTTTTGTCGGAGCTTATCGTGTCAAGCAGGTGGGAGCTTTCTTCAAGAGTCAGAAATTTCGGGGACGAATTTCTGATAAATGCGCCCTCAATATCCTTTGCGGGGTTGTTTTTGCAAATGCGCACGGCGACCGTTGCATACTTATAAAGCGATTTTACGGCGGACATTTTCCGTGCAAGGCTCCGTGCGGAAATACCCCTGTCGTTACGCATATAAAGCTGATAGTCGTATATTTCGCTTGTTTGTATTCCGTCAACAAACTCGGCGTTTACGCCGGAAAGGGAAATTTTTTCAAATTCCTCACCCAAAACGGGCAAGTCCTCTCTGTTTGCGATGATGAATTTGAAGAAAATGCGAAGATCGCATATGTATTCATCAACTGTTTTCGGTGTTCGGTTCTGGCTTGTCAGCTTGTAAGACCTGAAATCACGAAGTACCGGCGACATTACCGCATCCGCAATTATTCTTTCGCTTGCCAAAGGTGCCCCCCCTTTTTTTAAATATCACATTTATTATACAAAATTTTTTTATTCTTGTAATGTATAAAATGTAATTTGTTTTTTAAAACTACATTTATTAATAAAAAATAATAACAATTTTAATTGTAAAACCGTAAAAAACGTGATATAATGTCAAGTCGATGATATTATTTGGAGTTTAACGTGAATTTTTGCAGTTTGGATTTTATTTTTATATTTCTCCCGCTTTTTGTTTTACTTCACGGGACAGTGCCTGCAAAATTTAAAAATGCCGTTCTTTTTTTGGGAAGCACAGTGTTTTATTATCTTGCCGCAAATGACGGGGGGTATTCTATACTGTGGCTTGCCGCATCGGTTGTTGCAAATTATCTTTCGGGAATTTTGATGAAAAAGTGCAAAAGACGGTACAGAAAGGCAATATTTACAGTAAGTGTTACGCTGAATGCCGTATCTCTTTTGATGTTCAAATATCTTACGCCTGTTGTTGATATGTTTAATTCATCGGTGCCCGACAGTATTACGGCAGTTGATGTTGTTTTGCCGCTTGGTTACAGCTTTTATATCTTCAAATGCATTTCTTATTTGCATCAGGTGTACAGGAGGGATGTACGTGCGGAAACATCATTTATAGATTTCGGTGCGTATATCACACTTTTTCCACAGGTAACAATGGGTCCGATACAGACGTATAAGGACTTTTATCCGGCACTTAAAAGCCGTACAGTATCACTTTCAGGTATCAATGCAGGGCTTCACGAATTTATTTTGGGCTTGGGGCTTAAAATGATATTTGCAAACAGGCTCGCCGCTGTTTGGAACGGGGTGGAAACTATCGGATACGATTCGATATCAACGCCGCTTGCCTGGCTCGGTGTGCTTGCCTTTTCCTTACAGCTTTATTTCGATTTTTACGGATATTCGCTTATGTCGCGCGGTATCGGTATGATGCTTGGATACAGTACACCGGATAACTTTACGCACCCGTATATGTCACGTTCTGTAAGTGAGTTTTGGCGCCGCTGGCATATGACTCTCGGCGAATAGTTCAAGGAAAATATCTATTTTCCGCTTGGCGGAAACAGGCGGGGGAAGTCGAAAACCGTAAGAAATATGTTTATTGTCTGGCTTCTTACGGGCATCTGGCACGGCGACAGCATAAACTATATCGTATGGGGAATGTTTTTGTTTGTACTTATAACCGCGGAACGAACAAAGCTTATGAAGCCGGTGATGAAAAACAGTGTCACATCAAGAATATATACGGTATTTTTCATTCTTTTGTCCTGGATGATATTCAAGGTTCGGACGCTTAATGATATCGGAGTGTATTTTTCAAGGATGTTTCCGTTTTTTGCCGAGACACCCGAATATGTTTTTGCACAGGATTGGGTAAGATATGCAAAAGGACTCGGCTGGCTTATGGTGTTCGGCGTAATATTTGCAACACCTCTTCCGAGGATGATATACGAAAGGCTGAAAAGATATCCTGCGGTAATAATTCCCGTTATGCTGTGCATTTTCTGGTATGCCGTTTATCTTGCCGCTACGTGTGCAAACAATCCGTTCTTATATGTTAATTATTGATAAGGGGATTTTGATGAAAAATAAAAATGAAAATGTACTTCTTCACTGTCTGCTTATAATTTTCGTCGTGCTTACGACACTTGTTGCAATCGTCTTGGGACTTATTGTTTCAGTAAAACCCGGCAACCCGATAAAGACGGTGATGCTTTATATACAAAACGGCTTCCAAATGCCGGAGGACGAGAAAAAAGAATATGAAACGGATGATAACGGAAGCACATTGCCCGACGAAGGCTTTGACGAAAACGATGTTTTTACTCTGCCTGAGGGTATCACAATTCCGCCGAAGGAGACGAAGGATGAGGAGGTGACCTTGCCCGATATCGTGCCGCCTGTGATAGATGACACGTATGAACCTGACGAGGACACAAAAGCACCCATTGAAACCGAAAAGCCTGTTATAAAACCGCCTGTGACGGATAAACAGCCGGAGGAAACAAAAAAGCCTGCACAAACAGACCCTCCCGTAACAACACCTCCGTCGGTGCCCGTGACACCGAGCGACAGGGTGAACGATCCGAATTATTTTCACGATGCGCTTTTTATAGGAGACTCACGCACGGTCGGATTTTACAACTATGCAAGAATTGAGGGCGCAACATATTTCGGCAGAACATCTATGACTGTCAAAACGTGCTTCAATGATGTTCCGTCGGAAACGGGTACAGGCAGCCTTAACTTAGCACAGCTTTTGCAGAAAAACACATACGGCAAAATTTATATTTTGCTCGGTATAAACGAAATCGGATATTCGCTGTCGTGGATAGAAAATAATTATAAGCAGATAATCGCAACAGTTCAGGCGCTTCAGCCGAATGCGATAATCATAATACAGTCAAATATGCACGTGACACAAAAGAAATCCGAAGCACCCGAACCGAACCCGTTCAAAAATGAAAATATAAACGCTTTAAATGCAAGACTTGCAAGCTTTGCCGACAACCAAACGGTATTTTACATTGATACAACGACTCCGTTTGACGATGCAAACGGCAATCTTAAAGCAGAGTATTCGGGTGACGGCGTGCATTTCAAAGGAAGCAGTTACGCTATATGGAGAGACCATATTTTGAAGAACGGAAAAAGGTAAGGTGATCCAAAAATGAAATACGGACTTATAGGCCGAAAACTTCCGCACAGTCTTTCACCGCTTATACACACGAAAACGGGGGCAGAACCGTATGAGCTTTGTGAGCTTGAGCCCGAGTGCGTGGAGGATTTTTTCAAAAAAAGAGATTTTGACGGTATCAATGTCACTATTCCATATAAAACAGAAGCGTTCAGACTTTGTGATGAATTATCCCCGCTTGCCAAACGTATCGGGGCTGTAAACACAGTTGTCAAAAGAGGTGACGGTACGCTTTACGGCGATAATACAGATTATTACGGTCTGTACTGTATGTTTGAAAAAAATGGGATATCGCCCGCGGGGAAAAAAGCGCTTATTCTCGGTACGGGAGGGTCGTCACTTACTGCACGTGCGGTACTTGATGATCTCGGAGCAAGAGAAATAATAAACATTTCCAGAAGCGGGGAGAATAACTACTCCAATCTCGATCTGCATTCCGATGCCTCGGTCATAGTCAATACAACACCTGTGGGAATGTTTCCCGATAAAATAAAGGATTGCCCTGTTGACCTTGATATTTTCCCTGATTGCGAGGGAGTTGTTGACCTTATATTCAATCCGCTTAATACCGCGCTTGTGCTTGAAGCAAAGAAAAGAGGCATAAAAGCTACAGGCGGTATGACGATGCTTGTCCGCCAGGGCTTCCGCGCCGCGGAGCAGTTTTTAAGCTGTACATACACCGAGGAGCGAATGGAAAAAGCAGAGCGCGATGTGCTTGAAAAAGTCGAAAATATCGTTCTTGTCGGTATGCCCGGATCGGGTAAAAGCACGCTGGGCCGTCTTCTTTCCGAAAAGCTCGGACGTGAGTTTGTCGACACAGATGCACTCATTGAGAAAAAATACGGCAGTATTCCCGAAATATTTGAAAAGCACGGTGAGGAATATTTCAGAAATCTTGAAAGCGAAGCCGTTTTTGAAGTATCTGTAAAGCAAGGTAAAATAATCGCCACCGGCGGCGGCGCAGTACTGCGTGAGGAAAACAGACGGTATCTGCACCATAACGGAGCGGTAATATTTTTAAACCGTGACATAAGCGCGCTCCCTACAGAGGGAAGACCTCTTTCTCAGGGAAACAATGCACTTGAACAAATGTACAAAAAACGCCTGCCCATTTACAGACAGACGTGTGATTTTGAAATGCAAGTACAAAATAGCATCACGGATAATATAAATAATCTCTTGGAATTGATAAAAAGGTAATCAAATTTTGCAGGTAAATGGCGCAGATTCCCTGCAGAAATCCGTTAAGGCAGTATTTTAAATATCGTAACACAAAAACATACACGCTTTGAATAAAAAAGGTGTTGGCTCATTTAAGTAAAATATATATTACATTTGTAGAGGCGACCATTGGTCGTCCGATTCAAAATGTATAAATATACTAAAAGCGGGAGTGCAATGCACTCCCCTACAGAATAAATATTCAAAAAGTACACGGGGCGACTTATTTTGGAAGTTATTTCCATAAA
>JAZNEN010000019.1:0-8715 GCA_045588615.1 Eubacteriales bacterium | reverse complement strand
AAGCACCGAAACAAAAAACGGCAAAGGGGAGCTTGAAGCCCTGATAAACAGACTTTTTACAGACGGTGCCATCGATTACGGCACGCCGTACATTTCAAATGCCCGTCAGTATTCCGAAATCTGCAAATGCCGTGCAGGCTTGCAGGGCGCACTTTCTGCCCTTGAAAACGGAATGACACAAGATATGGCATCGTTTGACCTTGAAGATGCACTGTCAGCCATTTCCCGTCTTGACGGACGTGAAATGACAGATGATGTCGTAAACGAAATATTCAGTAAATTTTGCGTAGGTAAATAGCGAAAGAAGGTATTAAAATGAATGTTGGAGTCATCGGGCTCGGACTTATAGGCGGTTCGTTTGCAAAAGCAATAAAAGAAAAGGAAGATATCTCCGTTTACGGATATGATATAAACGAAAGCTCTTTTCTTGCAGCGAAAATGACACACGCAGTTGACGAAAGACTTACAGATGATACAATAGGCAGTTGTGACATTATAATCGTTTGCCTTTATCCGTCAGCCGCAGTGGAGTTTATAAAGGAAAAAGCACATCTGATAAAGAAAGGCGCCGTTGTCGTTGACACGTGCGGCACGAAAAGATACATTTGCGAAAATATCTCTCCGCTTGCACAAGCGCACGAATTTTACTTCATAGGCGGACACCCTATGGCGGGCACACAGTATTCGGGTTTTTCACACAGTAAGTCAACGCTTTTCAAGGGTGCATCGATGATAATGTGTCCTTTAAATACACCGCTTGACGTGACAGAGAACACAAAGCAGTTCTTTATTTCCATCGGATTCGGCTCTGTTGTGTTCTGCACACCCGAATTTCACGATTCGCAAATAGCGTTCACCTCCCAGCTTGCGCACGTCGTTTCAAATGCTTACATAAAAAGCCCTGCCGCGCAGGAGCATAAGGGATTTTCAGCCGGAAGCTACAAGGACTTAACACGTGTTGCAAGACTTAATCCGGCTATGTGGGCAGAGTTGTTTCTTGAAAACAGCGAAAACATCTGCCGTGAGATAGATACGATTGTAGACGAGCTGAAAAAATACAGCGATGCAATAAAGGCGAATGACAAAGAAGAACTTGAAAAACTGCTGGCAGACGGTGTTGCCAAAAAGCTGTCTGCTGAAAATAAAAAGTAAGAGATTATGAAAGAAGTAAAAGTAACAGCATCAAACCCATACTCCGTGCTCATCGGAAGCGGTATAATGAAGGATTTAAAAGCCTTGTGCGGCGACATCATATCGGATAAAAAGCTTGCCGTGATAACGGACGACACAGTAGACGGTCTTTATTTTGAAAAGCTCGGACTCAACAGTGCCTTAAAATTCGTTTTTCCTCACGGCGAGGAATCAAAAAATATGAATACGCTGTCAGATATTCTTGAATTTCTGGCAGATAACAACTTCACAAGAAGCGACGTGCTTATCGCACTCGGCGGCGGTGTCGTCGGCGACATAACAGGATTTGCCGCCGCAGTTTATATGAGAGGCATAAATTACATACAAGTACCCACGACTCTCCTTGCAATGGTTGACAGCAGCGTGGGCGGTAAATGCGCCGTTGACTTGCACCACGGTAAAAACCTTGCAGGCGCATTTCATCAGCCGAAGCGTGTCATTTGCGATACGTCGGCACTTGAAACACTTCCCGGCGAAATGTACAAGGCAGGAATGGCAGAGGTCATAAAATACGGTGTTTTATCGGGCATCAATTTGGATTCGGACATTGAAACGCTTGTATATGACTGTGTCAATGTCAAAGCCGACATTGTAAAGGCAGACGAATTTGACAACGGCACACGCCAGCTTTTGAATTTAGGCCACACACCCGCACACGGCATCGAGGCGCTTTCCTCCTACACCGTACCTCACGGCTATGCCGTAGCCTCGGGTATGGGCATAATTGCCCGTGCAAGTGTTAAAAACGGCTTTTGTTCAAAAGAAACAGCGGAAAAAGTGATTCGTATTTTAGAGGAAAACGGGCTTCCGACAGACACAGAATATACGTATGAGGAAATTGCAAAGGTGGCAATGCGCGACAAAAAGGCAAAGGGCGACAAGCTTACCCTTGTGCTTATCGAAAAATACGGCAGCTGCATACTTCACGAAATAGAAAAAAAGGATTTTGCGGATTTCATATCCGTCAAATAATATGAACAAGGTTATAACTCCATCAAAATTACACGGTGAAATAAAAGCAATACCGTCAAAATCCCACGCACACAGGGCGCTTATCTGTGCCGCGCTGTGTGAAAACGGAAACGGTACGGTAATTGACATAACCTCCTGCGGCGAGGATATTGATGCAACAATATCGGTTTTAACCGCCATCGGTGTTAATTTCACGCAAAACGGCGGACTTTTAACGGTAGAGGCGCCGAAAAAATACAAAAACGGCGGTATTATAAACTGCCGTGAAAGCGGTTCAACGCTCCGCTTTATGCTTCCCGTTTTGTCCGCACTCGGTGTTTCGGGTACGGTAACAGGCTCGGGAAGACTTCCCGACCGTCCGATAGGTGAGCTTTTGGAGCAGCTTCAAATTCACGGTGCCGCATTTTCAAATTCCAAACTTCCGACGGATATCAGCGGTCAGCTTTCAGGCGGTGAATTTTACTTTGACGGCGGTGTAAGCTCACAATACATAACAGGTTTACTGCTTGCTTCTCCCATCACGGGCGAGGAATGTAAAATACATATCGAAGGTACACTTCAGTCAAAGCCTTACGTTGACTTGACCGTTAAGGTAATGCGTGATTTCGGTGTTGATGTGCTTGAAGAAAACGGCACTTACACCGTTAAAAAGGGCAGTAAATACACATCCCCCGAAAATTACACGGTTGAGGGTGATTATTCAAATGCCGCATTCTGGCTTTGCGCAGGCATTGGAATGACGGGACTTTGCGATAACTCATTTCAGGGCGACAGTGCGGTAATTGATATACTGAAGTCGGCAGGTGCATCATTCAAGTGTGAAAACGGTGTAATATACCCGGATGTATCAAATCTTCACGGCTTTGAAATGAATGCGGAAAACACACCGGACATTGTCCCGCCTTTAGCGGTCGTTGCCGCAACGGCAAGCGGACAAACTGTAATTTACGGTGCCGAAAGGCTGAGAATAAAGGAAAGCGATAGACTCACAACCGTTTATGAAATGCTTACAAATCTCGGTGCTGACGTTATAATGACTCCCGACGGCTTCATAATAAACGGTAAAGAACAGCTTTCAGGCGGTACAGTCAACAGCTATAATGACCACAGAATTGCAATGTCAGCATCCCTGGCATCAATAAAATGCCGTGACAAGGTAACAGTTATCGGTGCTGATGCGGTTAATAAATCGTACCGTGATTTCTGGAAAGACTTCAAAAAGCTCGGAGGTAATGCAGAATGAAATACGGTGAAAAGCTGACACTTGAAATATACGGCGCATCACATTCCGAAAGACTTGACGTAATACTTAAAAACATCCCGTCGGGACATAAAATTGACCGTGACAAGATATTGCAGTTCATGGCACGGCGCGCCCCCGGTAACGACCCGTATTCAACCCCCCGAAAGGAAAAGGATGAACCGACAGTTACATCGGGCATTGAAAACGGTGTGACCACGGGAGAGGATATAACAGCATACATCAAAAACACAAACCGCCATTCAAGCGACTACAGCACAATAAGATACACCCCCCGTCCGGGACATGCAGATTATACGGCATATTTAAAATACGGACCTGATTACGATCCGACGGGCGGCGGCGCCTTTTCGGGAAGAATGACAGCCCCTTTATGCTTTGCAGGCGCTGTATGCATACAGCTTCTTTCCGAGCTTGGTGTGAGCATTTCCGCAAAGCCCGTAATGATCGGCGGTGTGTGGAATGACGAAGTCAAGATGAAAGAAAAAATTTTACAAGCCAAAGCACAGGGCGACAGCGTAGGCGGTATAATTGAATGTACGGTAAAAAATTTCCCTGTCGGAATCGGCGGTCCTATGTGGGACGGTATTGAGGGTAAAATTTCATCCTGCATCTTCGGAATCCCCGCAGTAAAGGGCATAGAGTTCGGCAAGGGCTTTGAAAGTGCCGAGCTGAACGGCTCTGAAAACAACGACGCTTTCATTTATGACGGTGAAAAAATAACAACAAAAACAAACAACTGCGGAGGCATCCTCGGCGGTATAAGTAACGGCTGTGACATCGTTTTCCGTGTAGCGTTCAAGCCTACACCGTCAATTTCGAAGGTGCAAAAGACGGTTGACGTGCGAACGGGCGAGGAAGTGGAAATAAGCGTACCGGGCAGACATGACCCGTGCGTTGTGCTTCGTGCAGTTCCCTGCGTTGAGGCGGCGGCGGCGGTTGCTCTTTACGATATGTTATTATAAATTACCTATTTATATATGTGCATTTCGCCATATATCGGTGATTTTTGATACTTAAAAAAACAAATTTCAGCAAAAATGCATAAAAAGCAAAAAATATTCAAAAACCTATTGACATTATACAAAAAAGGTGTATAATAACGGTATAATTATTCACAGTGATGAATATTCACCGTGAAACTCAAATTTCACAAATATTTTTCAGAAATAAAAGGAGAAACTCATCATGGCAAAGAAAGAAGTTAAAAAAATTGCACTCGCTTATTCAGGCGGTCTTGACACATCAATTATCATTCCGTGGCTTAAGGAAACATATCCCGGATGCGAAGTAATCGCAATTTCCGCTGACGTTGGTCAGGGTACAGAGCTTGACGGTCTTGAAGAAAAGGCAATAAAGACAGGTGCTTCCAAGCTTTACATCGAAGACCTTAAGGAAGAATTCATCACAGATTACATCTACCCCACACTTAAGGCGGGCGCGGTATATGAGGGCGAATACCTTCTCGGTACATCCTTCGCACGTCCCATCATCGCAAAGAGAATCGTTGAAATTGCAAAGGCTGAAGGCTGTGACTCCATCTGCCACGGCTGTACAGGTAAGGGTAACGACCAGGTACGTTTTGAGCTTACAATAAAGGCATTCGCTCCCGAAATGAATATCATAGCTCCCTGGCGTGTATGGGATATCAAGTCCCGTGACGAGGAGATCGACTACGCTGAAGCGCACAACGTTCCCCTCAAGATAAACCGTGAAACAAACTCCTCAAAGGATAAGAACCTCTGGCACTTGTCACACGAAGGTCTTGATCTTGAAGACCCCGCAAACGAGCCTCAGTACAACAAGCCCGGCTTCCTTGAACTCGGCATTTCTCCCGAACAGGCTCCCGACACTCCCACATACATCACACTTGACTTTGAAAAGGGTATTCCCACAGCACTCAACGGCGAAAAGCTCTCTCCTGTTGCACTCATCGAAAAGCTCAACAAGCTCGGCGGTGAAAACGGTATCGGTCTTGTTGACATCGTTGAAAACCGTCTTGTAGGTATGAAGAGCCGCGGCGTTTACGAAACTCCCGGCGGTACTATCCTTTACCGTGCGCACAAGGTTCTCGAAACACTTACACTTGACCGCGAAACAACACACTACAAGGAGCTTATCGCTTCCAAGTATGCAGAGATCGTTTATTACGGTCAGTGGTTCACACCCCTTCGCGAGGCGCTTGATGCTTTCGTTGACGAAACACAGAAGAACGTTACAGGTACAGTTAAGCTCAAGCTCTACAAGGGTAACCTTATCAATGCAGGTGTTACTTCCCCCTACTCTTTGTACGACGAAGAGATCGCAACATTTGATGAAGACGAAGTTTACAACCAGTATGATGCTGAAGGCTTCATAAATCTGTTCGGTCTGCCCTTAAAAGTTAAAGCAATGGTTGACAAAAAGAACAAATAAGATGTATAATATATTCATAGACGGTTCTGTCGGCACGACGGGGTTGCGTATCGCATCCCGTCTTGCTGACAGAAATGACATAAACCTCATCTCAATTCCCGAAGAGTTGAGGAAGGACAACGATGCAATTGCCGAAAGGATAAACGCATCGGATGTTACGTTTCTGTGTCTGCCCGATGCGGCGGCAAAGGAAGCGGTGACGCTTTGCACAAATCCGAACACGGTCATCATCGACGCGTCCACTGCACACAGAACGGCTGACGGTTGGGCATACGGCTTTGCTGAGCTTGGCGAGGATTTCAGAAATAAAATAATAAACAGCAAAAGAATTGCAAACCCCGGATGCCATGCATCGGGATTCAACAGCATCGTTTACCCCCTGGTAAAGGGTGGATTTATATCCCCTGACTATCCTGTTGTAAGCCATTCAATAACGGGCTACAGCGGCGGCGGCAAGGGAATGATAGCATCTTACGAGGATGCTGAAAGGGACGAAAAATATGATTCCCCCGCACAGTACGGTCTTTCGGCACATCATAAGCACTTGCCCGAAATGAAGGCGGTGTGCGGTCTGTCCAATGAGCCTGTGTTCAATCCCATCGTAAGCTCATTTTACAGCGGTATGGCGGTAACAGTTCCGCTTTTTGCAAATCTTATGAATAAGAAAGCAACGGTTAAAGAGCTTCACGAATATTTCACCGAATACTACAAAAACTCAAGTCTTATCACAGTGCGTCCGCTTTGTGAAAAGGGCACGGAGGACGGATTTTTGTACGCAAATACCCTTTCGGGTAAGGACAGTATGCAGATAATAGTCTGCGGAAACGATGAACGTCCGCAGATATGTGTCCTTTTCTGCAACCTCGGCAAGGGCGCTTCGGGTGCGGCAATACAAAATATGAACATTGTACTCGGCGCTGATGAATGCGCAGGCTTGATTTTATAAGAAAGAGAGAATCCACATGAAATACATATCCGGCGGCGTTTGTGCCGCCACCGGCTTCAAAGCTGCCGGAATTCACTGCGGAATCAGAAAGAATAAAGAAAAAAAAGACTTGGCACTCATCGTAAGCGATGTGCCTGCATCCTCCGCCGCAGTATATACAACAAACCTTGTGAAAGGCGCACCTATCACGGTGACAAAGAAAAATCTTGAAAACGGTATTGCACGTGCCGTTATCTGTAACAGCGGTAACGCAAACACGTGTAACGCGGACGGCATTGAAATTGCCGAAAAAATGTGCACAATGACTGAACAGTTTACAGGGATCTCCGCATCCGATGTCATAGTTGCATCAACAGGCGTTATCGGTCAGCCTTTGTCAACAGAGCCTATGGAAAAGGCTATGCCTGAGCTTGTTTCCCTGCTTTCTTACGAAGGAAGCACAGATGCGGCGCACGCAATAATGACAACGGATGTTGCCCTTAAGGAAGTCGCCGTTGAGTTTGAGCTTGACGGAAAAATATGTCATATGGGCGGTATTGCAAAGGGCTCTGGTATGATACACCCGAATATGGCAACGATGCTTGTTTTCGTAACGACTGACGTTGCTATTTCCCCTGAAATGATAAAAACAGCACTTACAGAGGATGTTGCTGACAGCTTCAATATGATAAGCGTCGACGGAGATACATCGACAAACGATATGCTGTCAATTATGGCAAACGGTCTTGCAGGCAATAAAGAGATCACAGAAAAGAACGAAGATTATTTTGAATTTAAAAAGGCACTTGCCTCGGTTACAAGTAAGCTTTGCCGTGCGATTGCAAAGGACGGCGAGGGTGCAACAAAGCTTATAGAATGTATGGTTGCAACGGCCCCCGACAAATCGTGTGCACGTAATGTTGCAAAGTCTGTTATATGCTCTTCACTTGTTAAGGCGGCTATGTTCGGAGCTGATGCCAACTGGGGCCGCGTGCTTTGTGCGATAGGCTACAGCGGCGAAGCCGTTGATGTTACAAAAACTGATGTTTGTTTCGCATCAAGCAAGGGTGAGCTTACAGTTTGTAAAAATGGCGCCGGCGTTCCCTTTGATGAGGACAAGGCAAAGATAATTTTGTCAGAGGACGAAATTCAGATATACATCTGCCTTAATATGGGCGATGACTATGCAACAGCCTGGGGATGTGACCTGACATACGATTATGTCAAAATAAACGGAGATTACAGAACATAATGGATATTAACAACGCTCAAAGAGCAGAAGTGCTTATAACCGCCCTGCCATACATAAAAGAATACTGCGGTAAGACGGTTGTCGTAAAATACGGCGGAAACGCAATGATTAACGAGGAACTGAAAAGCGCCGTAATGGGTGACATCGTGCTTTTGTCGCTTATAGGTGTAAAGGTCGTGCTCGTTCACGGCGGCGGTCCCGAAATCACGGAAACGCTTTCAAAAATGAACATCGAAAGCCGTTTTATAAACGGTCTTCGTGTGACAGATGCAGAAACTGCACAGGTCGTACAGATGGTTCTTGCAGGCAAGATAAACAAAAGTCTTGTAAATCTGCTTGAAAACACAGGCGGTAAGGCGATAGGTCTTTCGGGGATCGACGGTCATATGCTTGAAGCTGCGCCCATTTCCGAGGAGCTTGGATTTGCAGGTGAAATAGTCAATGTAAATACATCTCCCGTCGAGGTAGTTCTTGACAAAGGATATATCCCGGTAATTTCAACGGTCGGCTGTGACAATGACGGCAACGTTTACAACATAAACGCAGACACGGCAGCGGCGAAAATTGCCGCAGCGCTCGGTGCGGAATGTCTTATTTTGATGACAAATATAAGCGGAATACTGCGTGACAAGGACGATCCCGACTCCCTCATTCAGGTCATCAAAGCAAAGGAAGCAGATAAGCTTTATGAGGAAGGCA
>JAZNEN010000018.1:0-4452 GCA_045588615.1 Eubacteriales bacterium | reverse complement strand
ATATTCGATTTAATTCAACCGTATTTTTCAATATAATTAAATAATCATTTGTTTACGGAAGAATTAATATGTATACAATAGGAATTAAAAACAACAAAACCACCTTTTACAGGGGCATGAAAGACGGAATACCGATAGGGCTTGGATATTTGGCGGTGTCATTTTCCCTCGGAATTGCCGCAAAAAACGCAGGGCTTTCAGCATTTCAAGGACTCCTTGTAAGCTTTTTGTGCAGTGCCTCAGCAGGGGAATATGCAGGCTTTACAGTTATTGCCGCAGATGCTTCATACCTCTCAATTGCACTTGCAACACTTGTTGCAAACATCAGATATTTACTTATGGGATGTGCCCTTTCTCAGAGGCTTGACGAAAAAACTCCTCTTCGCCACAGACTTTTGATGGCGTTTCATCTTACAGACGAGCTTTTCGGAATCGCAATATCAAGAAAAACAGAAATAAATCCATACTACAGCTTCGGCGCCGCACTCACAGCCGCACCGCCGTGGGCAGTCGGTACGATGCTCGGTGTAATTGCGGGAAGTCTTTTGCCTGACAGATTTGTAAGTGCATTCAGCGTTGCCCTCTACGGTATGTTTTTGGCGGTAATAATTCCGAAAGCAAAGGAAGACCGCACGGTTTTCTCGGTTGTTATCATTTCATTTGCTTTGAGCCTCACAGCATCGCTTGTCCCCATCACATCACAGCTTAGCGAAGGTATAAGAACGGTCATTTTAACACTTATAATATCAAGTGCGGCGGCAATTTTCTTCCCCGTAAAGGACGAGGAGGCAGAAAATGACGCATAACATATATATTTACATATTTATAATGGCGGCTGTCACGTATCTTATCCGTGTTACCCCGCTGACTTTAATAAGACGGCAAATAAAAAACACGTTCATCCGTTCATTTTTATATTACGTGCCGTATGTAACGCTTTCAGTTATGACCTTCCCCGCAATCATCCACGCAACGCAATCACCGTATTCGGGTATTTTAGCACTTACCGTCGGTATCGTTGCCGCTTGGCGGGGATGGGACCTTTTCAGAGTTGCCCTGTGCGCCTGCGGTGCGGTATTGTTGCTTGAATTTATGATAATATAACCCAAACGCAAATGTATTTGACACCTCATCCGACGGCTACGCCGCCACCTTCTCCCGCTGGAGAAGGCTGATGCTTCGAATGATACAGAAATTCAGCAGACTTTATTATCGGTCAAAAATCGCTCTTTTTGTATTGGCTTAACGAAAGATGATATGACAGGAAAGCAGACAAAATAAATACACAAAGCAATACAGTCAGAAAAGGCGCTAAACCGTCAAGTGACATCAGCTCTTCATTTTCAATAAACATTATACCCAAACCGCCTGAAAAAGCACCTACCAGAAAATACATTATTCCCACGATCTTTCCCCGAAGCTTGAAGTAAAGCGGAAGCAAGAAAAAGGATATTATATAAGACGCCAATATAATAATAAGCGCAAAAGCCGACACACTTGTAAAAAACGGAACGTCAAATATAATGCTTCGTATCCCCATTGAAAGAAGAAACATAACGATCAAACTGACCTTGATACCCACATCAAGTATGTATTTTGACAAAACTATTTCTTTTTCACTGCACGGAAAACCAAACGCATATTTTCCCCAGCCCGCTTCCTCAAGGTGCCACAAGGTGAAAGCAACCGCACAACCAAATATGCACGGATAAAAGAACATAGGTGTGTAAATGTCAATGAAAATTCCGCCGATCCAGAAGATGAAAACTATAAGCGCTATTATTTTTATATTCTTGTTTAAAATATACCAATCCTTTAAAATCAAACCTTTTATCTTCATTTTTTCTCCTTAATCAAGCTCTTGCTTGTCATACATTTTAACGGTAATGTGATACGTTACGGGAATTGAAACAAGCATCACAACAAACAAAACGATCACAGGAATCACACCAATATTCAAAACTATATTTCCATTAAAATACAGCATATTTACAGCGATTCCCGATACACCGCCGATAGCTGCGCAAGCAGCCACAAGAGCTTTGTTTGCCAATTTGAAGTATAACGGCATAAGACAGTACATTACAGTATACACTACACAAATAAGCACCAAATTAAATGCAAATTCCCCTGACATAAATTCAAAATCAAATACAAGACTTCCAAGAAATCTTGCGCCGACCATTAATAATAATGTTGCAAAATTCCAAGCTAAAGCGAATATATATTTTGATAAAATTATCTCTTTTGTGCTGCACGGCAAGCTGTGGGCATATTTTCCCCAGCCTTTTTCGTCAAGGCTGAAGCTGTTCATACCTACACTGCTTGCTATAAAGCAAGGAAACAGCATCATAGGACCAAGCACATCAGATAAAAACAAAGCAACTAAAAAGGCAGCAAACATTATAGAATATGCTATGATCGTGAATTTCTGCGAATATACTTCTTTTAATAAAAGTCCTTTGATCTTCATTTGTTCTCCTTAATCAAGCTCTTGCTTTTCGTAGAGTTTAACGGTGATGTGATACGTTACGGGAATGGAAATAAGCAGTACGCACAGCGAAATAATAACAGGTACAACACCTACCATATTTACTGATAATTTATCGTTAAACCCTAAGATATTTACCGTGATTCCTGCTGCAAATCCAATCACAGCACACAATCCGACGGTAGCAGCCTTGTTTCCCCATTTGAAATACATCGGAAAAAGGAAATACACTACGGTATAAAACAAGAAAGCAAGTGTTAAACCGAAGGCACAGTTACCTGACAAAAATTCAAAGTCAAATATAAAGCTTCTGATAATTCTCCCTATAATGAGCAAGGATAACGTTCCAAATCTCCATATAAAATCAAATATATATTTTGATAAAATTATCTCTTTTGAGCTGCACGGCAAGCTGTAAGAAAATTTTCCCCAGCCTCTTTCATCAAGGCTTAAGCTATTGAGTCCAGCCGAGCTCGTGATAAGACAAAGAAATATCTTCATGTGCCATGTTTTGTCAGATATAATTGCATCTGCAAAAAACACTATAAACAGAATTGACCATATTATAAGTGATGTTTTCTGTGCGTAAACTTCTTTTAGAAAAAGTCCTTTGACCTTCATTACTTGTTCTCCTTTATCATCGACACAAACAGCTCCTCAAGTCCTACGGCACTCACGGAAAACGTGTCGGGCAAAAGGTCACGCTTGACAAGCGCTTCCGCACCGTAAGGTGTTATTTTTTTGTGCTTTACGGCATCCTCGGGAATATCCGAAAGCTCTTCTTCCGTACAGCGGAGTATACCGTACTGTGAGAGTAAAACGTCCTTTTCCTCGCAAAGCATCAGACGTCCGCCGTGCAAAAATGCAATATAGTCGCACAGTTTTTCAAGGTCGCTGACTATGTGAGAGGATATTAAAATTGAGTGTGACTCGTCCCTTGTGAAGTCATAGAGCATTTCCACAAGCTCATCACGCACAACGGGGTCAAGCCCTGCCGTCGGCTCATCAAGCAGTAACAGCTTTGCATCATGTGAAAGTGCCACGGCAATACCGAGCTTCATCTTCATGCCCTTTGAAAATTTCTGTATTTTTCTGTCTGTCGGCACGGAGAGCTTTTCAAGCAGTTTTTTATATTCCTCGCTGTCCCAGTTTTTGAAGATATACTTCATAACCTTATCGACCTGATATGCGGTCATTTCATTCGGTATGCCAAGCTCATCAAATACAACGCCGATGTCTTCCTTTGTAAGCGCCCCGCCGTCTATGTGGTCACGTCCGAGTATTTTGACACTTCCCCCATCTTTTTTGACGATGTTCAGTATCAGCTTAAAAACCGTACTTTTACCCGAGCCATTTTCCCCGACAAGTCCCATTACACAGCCCGACGGCAAAGTAAGGCTCACTCCGTCAAGTGTGAAGCTTTTATATTTTTTTGTAAGATCTTTTATTTCAAGTGCATTCATTTTGATTCCTCCAAGCTAAATCTGACCATTTCAATAATTTCATCTGTGCTTAAACTACACGATGTAGCAAGCTTTGCTATTTCATCGATGTGGTTTTCTATTTTTTTGAGGTTTTCCTCACGTAACAGTTCAATATTTTTCGGTGCAACATAGCACCCTTTTGCCGCAACTGTATATATAAAGCCTTCTCTTTCAAGCTCGTCATACGCACGCTTTGTTGTGATAAAGCTTATTTTCAGATCCTTTGCAAGCCCTCGTATTGACGGCAGCGGATCATTTTCTTTAAGTGTACCGTTTATTATCTGATCCTTTATCTGCGAATATATCTGGTCATATATTGGACACCCGCTTTTATTATCAATAAATATGTTCATCACGCATCTCCTTTCATCTGTATATATACAGTATATACAGTTATATCAGTTTTGTCAAGTACTTTTGCAAATTTTTTTCAAAAAAAGGATCACCGCAAATGGGTGATGTTCTTAGCGGAGAATT
>JAZNEN010000017.1:0-3014 GCA_045588615.1 Eubacteriales bacterium | reverse complement strand
CTTTGCTTTTTTTCGGTTTTCCCGATATTTATCGACAAAATATCCGCATATGTAATCCACAATAATGGTGAAGACCATAAGCGAGATATACACAGGTTCGCCCCAACCGTAAAAAACAAGGCTTATAAGCAAAAGCCATATGTTTTTTACCTTTCGTGGAACGAGAAAGTACACGGCCAATGTGATTGGCAGGTACAAGAATAAAAATTCAAGACTCGAAAATACCATATACACTCCACAATAAATATTTTGAAAATTATACAACGAACGCGTTATTATTTCAATATCGAATTGTGTATGATGTGAAAACAAAAAAAACTCAATCTTATGAAATCTTACGCACAAATATGTATATTTTGATTAGAAAAAGAGGTTTTGGCTTTTGGAAAAATAGTAAATTTGTCAATAGAATTTGGTAAATAGAAGTGATAAAATATACATAAACAGAGTAGGATATAAAGCGTGTGCGGAATTTTTCGCAGTGTCGGCAGGACGGGGAGTTGTCTGCTGAACGAATTGCCGTAAGGCTGCGGTTTTATATCCGCATCCCGCTGAATATAATTATTGCATTTTTACGGGGGAGCTTTGCGCTCTTTCCGTTTTTTTGCTTCCACGGGAATTTCCATCTGTCGGAAAGGAAATACCAAAATGTTAAAATTCAAAAACAATTACAAGCTTTTTGTGTGCGGCATCGTTCTTTTGATAATGCAGTTCATCACACTTGCCGTGCGTGCTGTTTCTTATGCGGTGGTGAAGGGGACGTCTCTTACATTTACCGCGATAAAGCCTACAAGCCCCGAAAGATTTGTGCTTTTCTGGGGGGTGGGAGTCGTCGGAATTATATTACTCGTTATTTCGTCTGTGGTGAAGTTGGGTGATGAAATGCGTGAGCAGGACGGGCTTTCTTTGAAAAAACGCACAATGAAGCTTGTTATGTGCGCATTGCTCTTGTCGCTTGCAGGTGTGGTGTCCCTTGTTGAGATAATGCCTATTCAGGAAATGAAAATCACATTTACGTTTATTTTCATTGCTCTGTGCGGATATTTGTACGGCCCCGCCACCGGTATGGCATTTGGCGCTTCTGCCGATATTATCGGATATATGGTAAATCCGGCGGGCGGTATGCTTTTCCCGGGGTTCACTGTCACAGCACTTATAAGCGGATTTTTCTACGGTCTGATCCTGAACCGAGAGTATGCAAAAGGCGGTAAGCTTCCCGTATGGCGCATCGTTCTTGCCAAAGTCCTTGATACATTTGTTTGTAATATAATCCTTAACACGTTCTGTTGCAGCGTTCTTTATGGAGACACCTTTATAGCACTTCTTCCTGCACGTGTAGTAAAAAATCTCATAATGCTTCCAATCGAAACAGTAATCCTTGTATTCATCATTATGTTTTTGGAAAAGTACATACAAAGATACAGCATTAAGATTTAGTTTGCAGTTGAATTTGATGAGTCCGACGGTAAATCGGGCTCATTTTCATATTTTGAGACATTATATACATTTTTAACAATTTATGCTTTACAAAAAAGTGCATTGTGTGGTATAATATCGTCAGAAAAATATGTCATTTTTTAAGGAGGCAAATATGGAAATATCCAATCTTAAGCAAATAGGCGAAAGGCTTGCCGATTTGCGTGATATTCTCGGCTTTACAACTGCCGATATGGCTAAATTTACAGATACAACGGAAGATGAATACATACAGTGCGAAAGCGGCATGCGCGATATGTCTATTTCTTTTCTTTGCAAAGCCGCACAAAGACTGCGTGTTGACCTTACCGACCTTATAATGGGAGAGGCCCCGAAGCTTTCCGTTTATACCGTAACTAAAAAGGGCAACGGTCTTCCCGTTGAAAGACGTGTCGGATTTGATTATCAGAATATGGCATATATGTTCAGCGACAGAAAGATAGAACCCTTTACGGTAACTGTCCCGTATACCGACGAGGCGGTTGATGCGCCTATACATATGTGTGTGCATGACGGCCACGAATTTGATATGATAATCAAGGGTACGCTTAAAATGGTGATCAATGACAAGGTTGAAATATTGAATGAAGGGGACTGTATTTATCTCAACTCAAAATGGCCACACGGTATGGTCGCGATAGGCGGTGAGGATTGTCATTTTCTTGCCATAGTTATTCCCGAAACAGAAAATACTGATAAGTAATGCGTTTTTTTGTTTCATCCAAAGACATCTTGTCGGATGCTGTGACAATTAAAGGAAATGACTGCATACATATCGGGGTTTCGTTGCGTTCCCGTCCCGGCGATGCGATAACCGTGTGTGATGAGATGATGCGTGAATATACGTGCAGCATCGTTTCCATAACACCGGAAACTGTGACAGCTAAGATAATTGATATGAATATTGCAGCGGCAGAGCCATGTGTCAAGATACATCTTTACCAATCGCTCGCAAAGGGTGATAAACTCGACCTGATAATACAAAAGGCTACGGAAATAGGTGTACATGATATAACGCTTGTCAGCAGTAAGCGTTGCATTGTAAAGTACGACGAAAAGGATCGCGTGAAAAAGATTGAGAGATTTTCAAAAATTGCAGAATCTGCTGCAAAGCAAAGCGGCAGAGGCATAGTACCTGTAGTTTTTCCGCCTGTTGACATTAAGACGGCTCTATCCGATGCCAAAGGACAAAAACTGTTCTGCTATGAGCTTGAGCAGGGGCATTCATTGAAAGAGGAAGTAAGCGGTAAGGACTTTGATGAGATATCCGTTTTTATCGGTCCTGAAGGAGGATATACATCAGAGGAAGCAGAGCTGGCTGTTTGGCACGGCGCTCAGCCTGTGACGCTTGGAAAGAGGATATTACGATGCGAAACAGCACCTCTTTTTGTCTTATCCTGTTTAATGTATGAATTCGATCTGTAAAGTCGTTTTTTGTACATACTTTTATAAATTATGACGAAAATGACGTAAAAATTTATATAAAATTTTTAATTGTATGTTGAAATGTTACAAATAATAGCTTAAAATATAAGATG
>JAZNEN010000016.1:0-5095 GCA_045588615.1 Eubacteriales bacterium | reverse complement strand
AGAACTCCACGTTCAAATCCCGCAACATATACAGGTCTTTTCACTGAAATAAGGGATCTGTTTGCCAAAACTCCCGATGCAAAGCTGAGGGGATATTCATCCGGCAGATTTTCATTCAATGTCAAGGGCGGCCGCTGTGAGATGTGCGAGGGTGACGGCGTTAAATGTATTGAAATGCACTTTTTGCCCGACATCTACGTTCCGTGCGATACTTGCAAGGGCAAACGGTATAATGCTGATACACTTGAAGTTAAATACAAAGGCAAAAATATTTACGAAGTTCTTGAAATGACGGTGGAAGAAGGACTTGAATTTTTCTCAAGCATTCCGAAAATAAGCAAAAAGCTTCAGACACTTTATGATGTAGGACTCGGATATATAAAAATAGGTCAGTCCTCCACTACACTTTCGGGCGGTGAAGCTCAAAGAGTGAAGCTCTCGACCGAGCTTTCAAAAAGAGCAACGGGCAAGACTGTTTATATCCTTGATGAACCTACAACGGGACTTCACACAGATGATGTCAAGAAGCTTATCGAAGTGTTACAGCGGCTTACCGATGCCGGTAACTCTGTTATCGTTATAGAGCATAACCTTGATTTGATAAAAACAGCCGACCACATAATTGACTTGGGACCTGAGGGCGGTGACGGAGGCGGTACAATAGTTGCCGAGGGTACCCCCGAGGAGGTAGCACAGGATCCAAATTCATACACAGGTATATACCTAAAGAAATATTTATGATGCACAGTGAAAATGAAAATGTACATTTGTTCCGCCGTGTTATGGTGGTCGGTTCATTTTTCACGGAAAATATAAAAGAGGGCGCAAAATCAGCTGAAGTAGGAGATTACGTTACTCTAAAACGTGAAAAACATAATAAATTCGATGTGTCCGCCGTTGCTGTATATAACAGACGCGGTATAAAGCTCGGATATGTCGCAAGAGAACAAAACGCCGCTGTCGCAAATGTAATGGACAGCGGCTTGGCAGAATGTTACGGAATAATCACATCACTGAATAAAAAGCGTTCATCTGTAGGCATGCTTGCAGAGCTGTATCTTATCTGTGATGATGATAATTTCATGAGAATTAAATATATTATTCAACGGTCTTGACGGTGAGGTTTTCATAGCCGTCGAAGTATGTGACGGTCTGCTTTTCGATCACCTTATCAAGCATTATTTCAAACATTGATTTTTCGTAAAGCGGAACAAAATATGAGTTGAAATTTGATTCAATATATTTTGTATCCTTAGCAAGCTTTTTGACAATGGCATAACCGTAAGGTAATTCAATTATCTCGCTATACTGTCCGTCCTCCAACGTTTTCAAAGCATCGTCAACATAAGAATCGTGCGTGCCTTGTGTAAAATACTGTCCGTTTTCGCTTGCGTTTGTATTTGTATCTTCACTGTGGGCAATTTTAAGATCGGTAAAGCTTTTTCCCTCTGCCAATTGTTTATATATTCTTTCTATAAGCGTTTTGTTTTCGTTTTTATCATCGCCGTAATCGTTGAAGATCACTATCCAATCAGCACAGTTTAAATGTGTTTCGATAAATTTATTTACAAGCTCCTTATCAGCATATATGACATTGTCAGATTCATCTCCTGTAAGGTGCGCAAACAGCTTGTTTTCAAGCACATAAAGCTTCGCAAGACGGTAATTTGATCTTTCCGTAAGATGAAGATAATCGAGGTATTCGTTATATTCATCTATCGTGTTAAAATCGGATTTATTTGTTTCAATAGTAGCATCAAGTGTCTTTAAATCCTCCTCGGAAAGCGATACATTGTATTCTTTAGCAAGCGTTTCAATAGCATACTGACGGTACAGATAATCCTCTGCTTCTTTTCTTATTTCTTCGTCAAAGCTATTGTCATTCCAAAATGTACTGTCTGAACGGTCATACTTCTCTTTTATATTGAGAAAATAATATCTGTATTCCTCATACGTAACACTTTTTCCGTCTATAGACATTACATCCGGGTGTGATGTATAATCAGGCGCGGGATAATCTTTTTTCTCGGTAACGGCAGCCGTATCTGTTACATCTTCCGTGTTTTTATCACCGTTACATGATATAAGAGATGACATCATAGCGAATGCCGAAATAAGACAAATAATTTTCAAATAAGCTTTCATTTTTTAAATTCCTTACTTTTTTATTGCCGTAATTATACCACATTAAATTTAACAATAAAATACAAAGCATTAAATTTTTATATTTTGGAGTGTAATATGTTAAAATACAAACCGTTCACAGTATGTTTGATCTTATCATTAGCGGCTGTTATAGTCTTTTTATCGTCGTTTTTGGTTGCATCTGGCATTGACAGAAAATTTTCTTCAAAAATTCCGATTTTGGCAACTGTTGAAGTATCTGAAGAAAACGCCTTCGCGGTATATGAATATGATAAAAATACATACCGCACACCCCTTACATATTCCAGCGCACTGAAAAACGGTACAAAAATGCCGATATATATAGACAAAGATTCACCTTCGGAAATACACATAAAAAATATTACATCTGTTTATATATTGAGATTTTTATCACTCCCGATATTATTCATAGGTATTATAGGCATGGCAGTAACATTTGTAAAATATAAAATACGCAAAAAATAAAATCACGGCTGACTTATTTTCAAGTCAGCCGTTTATAATTTAATTTGATTTGCCTTTCGGCTGTTTTTTCGGTGTCTTCTTCTTTTTTGCGTGTGAAAATCCAAATGCACCGAGTGATTTGCCGAGCTTATAATACTGACCGTGGCTGTAACCGACAAGTCCGCAGCCTTCCAAATGGAGCTTGCCTTTGTCGTCAAGCAGATTTTCGTCAACATTCACCGCCACGATATCACAAACAAAAACATCGTGTGAGCCCATCGGAAGAATATCCGTAACCTTACATTCAAGGCTCAAAGGACATTCATCAATAAGCGGAGAGCTGATTTCGGACGCAGGGGCTTTTGTAAGGTGCATTTTTTCAAATTTATCAACATCACGTCCTGAGCGTATTCCGCACCAGTCGCAAGCATACACCAGGTCTGTCGTGGTGAGGTTTATCGCAAGCTCACGTGTTTGTTTTATAAGTCCGTACGAATGTCTTTCCGGACGTATGGAAACATACGTTTTTGCGGGGCTTGAAGCTAATATACCGCACCAAGCAACTGTGATTATATTTGAATTTTCCATTGTACCGCAGCTGACCATAACAGGCGGTACAGGTGCTAAAAGTGTTGAGCCTTTCCAAGTGACTTTTGCCATAATAAACTCCCTAATTTATCAAACTTTCAGGGGCTTTGCCTGCATTTCACAGTATATGCATCTGTATGTTCTTCGATTACTGTCTGTGAGCTTAAATATATGATCAAGATCGTTTTCGGCATTTGTTATGCAACGGGGATTTTTACAGCGTAGAATATTTGTAAGTGTTGATGGAAGCTTGAGATTCTTTTTCTCAACAACGACACCGTCTTTTATTACGTTTACCGTAATATCGGGATCGATATAGCCGAGCACATCAAGGTCAATATCAAAAAGCGAATCTATCTTGATTATATCTTTTTTGCCCATTTTTTTACTTTTTACATTACGGATCATCGCAACGCAGCAGTCCTGTCTGTCAAGCTTAAGATAGTTATATATCTGTATTGCATTTCCCGCCTTTATATGGTCAATAACATAACCGTTGTTTATGGAATCTATATTCATACGGACACCTCCAAAAGCTTCATAATAAGCGCCATTCTTATATATTTACCGTTTCTTGCCTGTTCGAAGTAGCATGCACGGGGGTCGTCATCTATAGACGGTGCGATCTCATTTACACGCGGCAACGGGTGAAGAATAGAAAGATCGGGTTTGGAAAGTGACAGCTTCTGCTGATTGAATATATATGTATCCTTAAGACGTATATAATCAGCTTCGTTGAAAAATCTTTCCTTTTGTACTCGTGTCATATAGAGGATATCGAGCGTGGGAAGTATCTCGTCCATTCTTTCCATTTCCGTATATTTCAGTCCGCAAGCATCCAAAATATCTGTTTTAATGTATTCGGGAAGCTTAAGCTCCGGAGGGCTTATAAACACATAATTTATATTCTTATATCTGCTGAGTGCCGATATAAGCGAATGTACCGTTCTGCCGAATTTCAAGTCACCGCAGAAGCCAATCGTGAAATTATTCAGCCTTCCCTTTTTTCTCTTTATAGTCAAAAGGTCTGTAAGTGTCTGTGTAGGGTGATTGTGGCCGCCGTCGCCCGCATTTATGATCGGCACATATGATTTCATGGAAGCCGCAAGGGGCGCACCCTCCTTGGGGTGACGCATAGCTATAATATCGGCATATCCGCCCACAACTCTCGTTGTGTCGGAAACGCTTTCGCCCTTGGAAGCAGAGCTTGTATCAGCAGATGAAAAACCGAGGACGTTTCCGCCAAGCTCCATCATAGCCGCTTCAAATGAAAGACGTGTTCTTGTTGACGGTTCAAAAAACAGTGTTGCAAGCTTTTTACCGCGGCACACCTCGGAATATTTTGCGGGATTTTCAATTATATCTTCTGCACATTCAATAAGCTCGTCTATCTCGTCAACTGACAGATCTTTTATATCTATTAAGTGGCGCATTTTGTTTTCCTTTCGTGAAACTTTCAAACATCGTAAAAATTCCGTCGCCAAAAGGCGACGGAAATTTCATTAAACTTTATTCTTAAAATACTCTATTCTGTCGTGAACATCAGGATATTTCGCCTTTATTGCATCACAGAACATAGATTCGTCTTCATTTGCTGTTGCAGCATTTTCAGCACCGATCAAAGCATATGTAGCATCTACGAGATGTGAATAAAGGGGATTATCAAGCTCACGGCAAATAAATTCCTGACGGGGGGAGTTGATATCAACACCGCTTATCTGGAACAGATTGTATTTGTCGCAAAGACCCATAACACGGCGAAGCTGCGCTTCTGTGTTTCTTGTGGGCATATATGTAACAGCATCGAAACCGAGGTCAACAAGCTCCTCGAACAAAAGGTCGAGGTAATCGTCTTCAAATTAAGTCGGAGGCCAAGCGGTCTTAGGAAGACAATTAG
>JAZNEN010000015.1:0-10385 GCA_045588615.1 Eubacteriales bacterium | reverse complement strand
TGTGCAAAAGGGAGAAAAAAGTTTTTTTACTTGCAAATTACCGTTTTTCAAGGTATTATTAAAATAGTGTGAAAAAAGGAGTGATTTATCATAAAACACCGCAGTAATATAAAAAATATAATTTCAGCTGTTGTTGCAGCGTCTTTTTTACTTATATCTCCGGCCATTGCTTTGACAAGCCCAAAAACACCTGAAGTAAATACAGAGTTTATTACAAATCAATATACGCCCGCAGCTTCGCTGCCGTTGGATGCTTCTGGCAATACATCCCCGTGGGAAGATTCGATAGTTTATGCCAACAACATCAAAAACGAGGTACAGGTAAGATACGATTCTCCTCAGAGACTTGCAATTGAAATCGAAAACAATTCTTTTCTGGCAACATACAATTTAGGCACATCCGATAAACTCATCTCAGCATTTAAAAACAAAAACGGGGTTGAATATTTTACAAACTCATCCGATGCGTATGTTGAAAATTCCTCCGGGCTTTCTTTTGCATCGAACTCGAATACCGTGCCGTACTTCAACTCATTCAGGCTTGGATATTATTACTATGATGTACACATCTTCGGCCAAAGTATACTCAACGGGAATATAAAAGTAGACAACTCCTCATATAATCTTCTCGGATCAAGAAGCAGGAACTGGTCAGGAAATATGGTTTCAAATATTTCCTTGCGCAACGGTACTCTTTCATACAGAGTTACCGACCCGACAGACCCGTTTTGCTACAATACAAACGTAAACTTTGCAACTTCAAGCTATAACGCAATACAGATAACCATCAGAAGCCAGATAGCGGACAACTGTGCTATTTATTTTTACACAAACTCTGTCGGAGGTTTCAACCCGGAACAATGTGTAAGCTTCAAGATAACACCCGGTGTCCAAGGAACCTATACAATACCTATAGGACACGTTCCGAATTTTACAGGAAATGTACGCGGTATAAGAATAGACTGCGGAACGCAGTCGAATGAAACGGTAACTGTATCATCATTTAAGGCTGTATATGCTGAAAACATTTCATCTGATTTGAAATATGAAAGAACATTCCACACATATTCCGACAAACTGTATGATGAACTTCGATTTATTGCGTCAGAAACAGTAACTGATATATCGTCAGTCGGTATACAGACGAAAATACCCACATCATCCGTTTCAAAATACATTCTTTCTGACGGTACGAACGCATATTCTTCAATTACCGGCACAATGAACTACCTTGTTACAGCAGCATTTGATACCACCGCCGGCGTCATCGGATTTATCGTTCCGCCGGGCTCAGATATGGGTAACATCTCAGTAGAGATAAAAGACGGATATTATGTAATAAACAGATATTTAGGTGTCAATTATCTTTCAAGCGGCGCCGAGCTGAGACTCAGCACACGTGTATACAACGACGAAACACATGATTTCACATCATTTACAAAAGAAGCATATATAGAAAGAAACCCTCTGACAGCACAGAACATATCGGTAAAGGAAAATACCGATTCTGCATATTATTCACATTACGACCCGTATATCGGCGCATACGTTTTTGAAGTAAGCGATATGGGCTTCAACGATGCGTATTATCTGCACCCCGATAAACATTTTAATATTCCGATAGCGATCACCGGTGATGATACAAACAGACGCATCTATATAAAGAGCCATAGCGCACACGGCAGTCTTGAATGCGGTGCGGTAATTGATGAAAACGAGGATCTTCTCCCAATACCCGTCGAGGTATGCAAAAATTTCGGCGGTGAAATGGAAGAAAACGTTTATTATCCCGAAGACACATCATTTGGCGAAATTTACTTTCCGTTGATTCTCGACGCCGGGGAAACAAAAAACTTTACAGTCGTCAATCTATTCCAGAATTGGGGTATGTACCCTTTAAAACAGCTTTCATCTATCAAATTTTTTGTTTCATACTATCATTTGTCAACCGGAGTTTCCGAAACAAACTGTATTTCGCCCTACTTTGTTAACGGCAAAGACGGCTGGACGCTTCCTGACTTCCGCGCTTTGTCAGGCGCAATATGGAGCGATCAGCCTCAGCACTACAGCGGCGGTCAGATATACTTCTTAAAATATACTGATTCAAGCGGTAACAGCTGTAAATCAGAATCACAAAGGGCAAAAATACACAGCGCAGGACCCATATATGCCGATATTGATATGGATTATCTTTCGGATGACGGTAAGATAAAGGCTGAATATAAGCATATAGAATTGCCAAATACAGATGAAACACGTACAAATTATCAAATAAAGCTGACTGTTTTAGAAGATATCACATTCAGTGACTTCAAGCGTGATTTTTCATTTATTTCATTTGACGGCAGACATGTATTCTACCGTTCACTCAGCTATCTTGATTCTAACAACAAAATTGTAAATAAATCACTTACATATAACACAAATACAACAGATTATTTCACCCTTGGTGATAAGTCTCCCTTCTTCTGCTACTACCAAAGAGAAGGTACATCGGATCAAGTTGTAAATATGGCACTTATGGTTAAAGATTCATATATAACCGTAAACGGTCAGCCGTACAACGGACGTTTTGTTCTTAAAAACACGTACTTCAATAATATGAATTACGGTGCATTAACACTTGATTTAGGTGCCGTAACACTGAAAAAGGGCGATGTATTGTCGCTTAACGCAGTTCTGCTTCCGTGGGGAGATCCGGATGATACAGAGATCACAAATGTACTCAACGTGAGAAATGACTCATGTGTTAACCCGTACAGAGTTACAGTTACAGAAGGTATAAATGTTTCCGAACCATTCTTACCGAGTGTCAGGGCTGAGATGGGCTCAGCAGAGTTCACGCTCTCAGGCGGTGACAACCATGCGGCTGTGCGCATTTACGGCTTTGACAGCTATACTATCGACGGACTTTATGAGCTTGTAGACGGTGAGTATGTCAAATATGACACAAGCACTCACGGATACGACGGATATCAGGTATACTACGACGAAGACGGCACATACAGCTTTGCATATAACATAGATATGTCGGCCGGTAAGCCTCGCACATTCAGAATAATGCAAACAGGTACACCCGGTGATGTAAACGGCGACGGTATTATCAACGGTCGTGACATTATACGCTTGAAAAAATATCTGCTCGATCCCTCTGTCAGAATAAGAAAGAATCTTGCAAAGCTTAACGACGATGATGTGATCGACTCACAAGACCTTGAATTGCTTATAAACATGGTGATGACTAAAAAATCACGGTAATTATTGATTTTGTTGTATTACACAAAAACACTTGCATACCGACAATGGTATGCAAGTGTTTTTTTAAATTATCACAGCAAAATGTCTTTTATTTTACTGTTTTTTCCTGAGTCTGAAATAGTATATTCTTCCGCACTTGTACGTTTTGACTTCCTCGTAAAGCTCCGTAACATCGTGGTTATCTTTAAGAAAATCACCGTTTTCCGTTTCGCACAGAATTATTGCTTCGTCTTCAAGCAGATCAGCTTTATAAATTCTTATAAGTGCATCGGAAAGAAAGTCGGATGCGTAGGGCGGGTCAAGAAATACTATACCGAATTTACGCTTTGAATTTGATGCGGCACGGATATATTCCTTATAATCAAGGCGCATTATCTTGCATTTTGAATAGAGCTTTGTCTTCATGGCATTTTGCTTTATTATTTCCGTTGCCTCTTCGGACAAGTCGCAAAATACAGCATTTGATGCCCCTCTTGAAAGTGACTCAAGTCCCATCTGTCCCGAACCTGCAAACAGGTCAAGCACTGCTCTTCCCTCTATTTCAAACTGTATTGCACTGAAAACTGTTTCCTTTGCACGCTGAAGCGTCGGACGCGTTGCCTCTCCTTCAAGCGTTATAAGCGAACAGCCCCTCGCTGTACCTGTTATAATCTTCATCAAAAACTCCTTAATGCACAAATATACCGTGCTTTTTTAATTACATAAGCTCGTTGTAAAGAGCTGTTATTTCCTCAACGCTTGTTTCTCTGGGGTTACCGGGGCGGCAAGCATCATCGTAAGCTGACTGTGCAAGGAAAGGAATATCCTCCGCCTTTACTATTGCTTTAAGGTCAGCAGGAATGCCGACATCAGCGGAAAGCTTCTTAACTGCATCTATTGCCGCTTTGCGGTATTCATCAACCGACATAGAATCAACATTTTCAACGCCCATAGCTTTTGCGATATACTTGTATTTGTCGCCTGTTTCAGGTGCATTATAAGCCATAACAGTAGGCAGAATGATAGCATTTGCAATACCGTGGGGTGTATCGTAAAGTGCGCCAAGCGGATGAGCCATGGAGTGAACGATACCGAGACCAACATTTGAGAATCCCATGCCTGCCACGTACTGACCGAGCGCCATACCCTCACGTCCGTCAGCTGTACCGTCAACAGCACCGCGCAGGCTTCTTGCGATTATTTCAATAGCCTTCAGGTGGAACATATCGGAAAGCTCCCACGCACCCTTTGTTATATAACCTTCAATAGCGTGTGTAAGCGCATCCATGCCTGTTGCCGCTGTAAGTCCCTTCGGCATTGTGGACATCATATCAGGGTCAACAAATGCAACAACGGGAATGTCGTGAACGTCAACACAAACCATTTTGCGGTTCTTTTCGGCATCTGTGATAACGTAGTTGATAGTTACCTCTGCTGCCGTGCCTGCCGTTGTGGGAACTGCAAGTATCGGAACCGATTTATTTTTAGTAGGCGCAACGCCTTCAAGTGAACGAATATCAGCAAATTCGGGGTTAGCAATAACTATACCTACTGCCTTTGCTGTATCCATCGAAGAACCGCCGCCTATAGCAACTATACAGTCAGCGCCGTATGCTTTATATGCATCGATTCCTGCTTTTACATTTTCGATCGTAGGATTGGGCTTTATGTCAGAGAAAAGTGTGTAGTCAATTCCTGCAGCTGTAAGAATATCGGTTACTTTTGCGGAAACTCCGAATTTAACAAGATCGGGGTCGGAAGCAACAAATACCTTTTTAAAGCCTCTTGCCTTGATCTCCTCAGGGATTGCCTTGATAGCACCCGCACCGTGATAAGATGTTTCGTTAAGCACAAATCTGTTCATTGTTATTTATCCTTTCTGTTTTTTAATTTGAGGAAATATTTACCTCTTATTTATTATTATAACCCAAAACAGTATTTTTTACAATAGCTTGTTTGTTAATTATTAGGGCTTTTATCAGCAAAAACGTTCAAAGATATTGATTTTTTACCTATATAATTATATAATAAGTCAGTATTATTTTACGGAGAGCTTATGAAAAACGAAAACGATATAATTATACACAGATTTGAAGATCTCGCAGAAAGGTCACTTTGCAACTACACCCCGACGTATACAGATTTTTTGGATATGAATGAGCAAAGTATACTTTTGTCCTCATACATTCCCTGTGCATTTACGCTTTACGGCGGATATGACAGTGCTGAGCGAAAGATAGCCTGTTTCAATGAAGAAGAACTTACAGCAGAGGTCTCCGATTTTCCTGCTGTCTGGCTTGAAATTGCACCTTCGTCACCTAAATTTGCACAAGAACTTTCCCACCGTGACTTTCTCGGTGCATTGATGAATCTCGGACTTGAAAGAAATGTATTCGGCGATCTTATTATATACGAAAATAAGTGCTACGTGTACACACTTAAAAAGATAGCACCTTATATTGAAGAAAATCTTTCAAGCGTTTCAAGAACGAAGGTTGATTGCAAAACGCTTGATCGTCTGCCTCCTCTTACAGTTCAAGAACCGGAAGAAATGACCGTCATTGCTTCATCAAACAGAGCAGATGCACTTATCGCTTCCGTGTATAACCTTTCAAGAAGCGATGCGCTCACACTCATTGATAGCGGTAAGGTTTTTATAAACAGCGTAGTTTTAACACAAAATCACAAAACCCTCAAAGAAAACGACACCGTTTCCGTTCGAGGGTTTGGCAGATTTATTTTTATAAATGAAACTGATAATAAAACACGAAGCGGAAAAAGCAGAATAGTAATTAAAAAATACTGAGTTTACTCTTTAACTTCTATTAAAATATGTTTTCCGTCACCTTTTATGGTGTGGTACTGATTGTCAAGTAATACAGGCAAGTTATATTCAGTTAAATCTATTTCTCTGTTAAATTCTATATTTTTCAAATTGTAATAATTCATAAAGCCATATCCGCCCCAATGCCAACCGGAATTACCGAAAGTAACAGGTACCAAAGCATTCATCATTGTATAATCCTGCGGCATATTTCTTATGGCAGGTGCATATCCGATAGAGCCTGTTATCTGCACATATTTAGTTTCATCACCGTCAAGCAGTCCGAGCTCCATAACATCATCAATTGTAGCACTGATTCTGTAATCGGTATACGTTTTCTGTACATAAAGTGCATTTCCGTAAGCAAACGAGAACACAACGAACACCCAGCACAGTGCAAAACTAACCAATTTAGCAGGATATGCTTTTTTTGCCGATGCTACAAAAATAGCGATAAAAGCCAAAAACGCACCAAAACCGTACATCGCCCTGCATGCGAAGATGGGATTTTCCAAAACAAGGTATACTCCAATCGACAAAAACAGCATGGCTGCCATTATGACTGCAGAAACAACAAGCGCTGAAATCTTCATCCTTTTGGAATCTCTCATCGCCACATAAATGAACGATACACATATCAGTACTGCCATGACCGTCCATTCTATTCTGAAACAGTTTTTTATGTTATTAAAATATATGCCTGAATTTTTTATGATCTGCGGAACAAGTTCGGAAAACGGAGCCATGGAAGTAGATGCATAATTATCAGCAGGAACCATGATAAATACTCTGAATATTACCAGCCCCAAAACATATCCCGCCACAGAAGTGCCTAAAAAATACAGGATTTTTTTAATTTCTTTTCTTTCATTCCACATTTTAAATACAAGCAGCGCAACAAACATTGGAAAAATTCCGCTTGCCGCCTGATATGTCATACACATACCGAGCATTCCGACAACAACCATCAAACCATAAAGAAGATAATTATTGCCTTTGAAGAAAAACAGCGGAAGCACCGATGCAAGTATCGACAAAGCCATAAATGTAGAATCATATTTATACGATATACATTCCAGGAAAAACGGTGTCATACCAAAAAACATTGCGGCAACATATTGCCAGAACGAAAATTTAGTCTTTCCCGAAATAACATATATAGCAACAGTACCAGATGCCGCAAGGAATATACACGCAACAAACTGCGTCAAGGGAGATGCATCTGTAAGATAATTTCCTGTGCTGAAAAATCTCGAAATAAAATTAGATAAAAATCTGCTGTAATATTCCCAACCCTTGAAACCCGCATGTACTCTGCCCATATCATCTATATAGTTGAAATCGGCACGGAAAATAGCACTGTAAGAAATAATATATGTAAATGACAAAATACATATAGGTATCAGGAGTTTTTTAAATTCCGAACAATAGTATAGAACTTCGTTTTTAATCGCTTGATACTTTTTTTGAATCACGAAACACCATCCTTTTCAAATATATTATATCAGTATTTTTTATTAAATGCAATAGTTAGACATTAATTTATAACCATAAAAATCTTTTTTGCATATAATATAACAAAATAACAAGGGGGATATATGCAAAATTCAAATTTCATAAAAATTGCACGGCTGCTATCACGCAGGCCAAAAGCATGGGCTCGTCTTGTCGGTTCAGAATTTTACGGAGAAATAACTGGAAATGTCGGATTTTATCCGACAGACACAGGGATTTTAGTGGCAAGTGAAATATACGGCTTGCCGATTTCCGATGTCAAATGCGAAAGTCCCATTTTGGGTATGCACATACATGAAGGAAATTCATGCACGGGAAGCACTGACGATCCGTTTGAAAATGCAGGGGTACACTACAACCCAAACCGCTGTCCGCATCCGTTTCACGCCGGCGATATGGTGCCGATCTTTAGTGCTGACGGTTACGGATTTTCCGCATTTTTCACCGATCGCTTTACACTTGAGGAAATAATCGGCAAAGCAGTCATACTTCATCTTTCAGCCGACGATTTTCACACACAGCCCGCAGGCAATTCGGGACAAAAAATCGCCTGCGGAATTATAAGAAGATAAAATAAGATGGGAATGTCGAAACATTCCCATCTTGATTTTTTATTCAGCGTCCTTTTCGGCTTTCTTTTCTGCCTTTTTAGCAGCCTTTTCTGCCTTCTTATCAGCTTTTTCATCCTTTGCTGCGGGCTTTTCGTAACCAACAAGCTTAATTACTGCCATTTCAGCAGCGTCACCTCTACGGGGACCGAGCTTGTAAATTGCGGTGTAGCCACCGTTTCTTTCAGCGTAAAGGGGTGCAAGTTCGTTAAACACCTTGCTAACAACAGCTTCTTTTGTTATAAATGCAAGAGCAGCACGGCGGGAAGCCAAAGTATTTTTCTTGCCGAGTGTGATCATCTTTTCAGCCAAGGGTCTTACTTCTTTTGCTCTTGTAAGAGTTGTTACTATCTGACCGTTTTCAAGCAACAGAGTAACCATGCCTTTAAGCATTGCCATTCTGTGCTCGGTGGTTCTGCCTAATTTTCTTGTACCGGGCATTTATCTATACCTCCTTATATTCTTGCTCAATCTTCGCTTTTCTTAAAGCCAAGACCGAGTGAGGCGAGTTTCTGGTGAACCTCATCAAGAGATTTCTTTCCGAGATTACGAACCTTGATCATCTCATCCTCTGTTTTATTGATCAAATCTTCCACTGTGTGAATATCCGCACGCTTCAAGCAGTTGAAGCTTCTTACGGACAAGTCAAGCTCCTCAATGGTCATCTCAAGAACTTTTTCTTTCTTGGTTTCCTCACGCTCAACCATAATCGATTCACTCTTTGCTTCATCAGAAAGTTCAACAAAGAGGTTGAGATGCTCGTTGAGTATCTTGGCACCTAATGATATAGCTTTCTTTGCCGTTATAGTACCGTTTGTAACAACGGAAACCGTAAGCTTATCAAAGTCTGTTATGCCGCTGTTTCCTACCCTGGTGGATTCAACCGTGTAATTGACCTTAAGTACCGGGGTGTATATGGAATCGGTATATATCAAACCTATCTGCGGAGGATTGATTTGCTTGTTCTTTTCTTGCGATACATAGCCACGGCCGCGGTCGAATGTAATTTCCATAAAGAGATTTGCGTTTTCGGAAAGTGTGGCAATATGGTGATCGGGGTTGAGAATTTCAACATCCGCATCTTCCTGAATATCACCTGCTTTAACCTCACACTCACCCGTCATATCGATAATTACTCTCTTGGGGCCTTCGCCGTAAAGCTGTGCAACAATACCTTTTATATTGAGAATTATCTCGCAAACATCCTCTTTAACGCCGGGGATGGTGGATATCTCGTGCAATACACCGTTTATCTTAACGCTGACGGGAGCTACGCCGGGCAACGAAGATAAGAGAACTCTGCGCAAAGAGTTACCGAGTGTTGTACCGTATCCTCTTTCGAGGGGCTCTACCACGAATGAACCGCTTTTTCCGTCCTCGCTGAGGTCGATCGCGGTTATGTTAGGCTTTTGTATTTCTATCATTGAGTACCTCCTAATTATTATCTAATTCAAATAAGCACCTATGCCGCCCTATATGGCGCATCGGCTGTAGGGAGGCTGTTATTACTTGGAATAAAGCTCTACGATGAGGTGTTCTTCGAAGGGGAATGTTACATCCTCTCTTGTAGGAAGAACAGTTACCTTTGCAACTGCATTCTCAGCGTCAACCTCAAGCCACTTGGGAGCTGTCTTTGTAGCCATTTCTTCAATAAGCTGCTTAACTCTTGTACCGTTCTTAGCCTTATCTGTAACAGCTATAACATCTCCTGCTTTTACAATAATGGAGGGAATGTCAGCCTTCTTGCCGTTCAAGGTGAAGTGACCGTGACGGACGAGCTGTCTGGATTCTTTTCTTGATGAACCCATACCCATCTGATAAACTACGTTATCAAGTCTTCTTTCAAGCAAAGAAAGGAGGTTATCACCTGTTACGCCTGCCTTCTTGTCAGCTTTTTCAAAATACATTCTGAACTGCTTTTCAGCAACGCCGTAATATCTCTTTGCTTTCTGCTTTTCACGCAGCTGCATACCGTACTCGCCAACCTTCTTCTTTGCCATACCATGCTGGCCGGGAGCCGATTCTTTTCTGGTAATAAGTGCGCATTTGTCTGAAAGGCACTTGTCGCCCTTCAAAAACAGCTTTGTACCTTCTCTGCGGCAAAGTCTGCACGCAGGACCTGTATATCTTGCCATCTTGTTTCTTCCTCCTTACACGCGTCTTCTCTTGGGAGGTCTGCATCCGTTGTGGGGGATGGGTGT
>JAZNEN010000014.1:0-4071 GCA_045588615.1 Eubacteriales bacterium | reverse complement strand
TTTTAACAAACCCAGTCAAGATTGAGGGGTATTTTAATGCTGAAGATAAGCGTGACCCACAAAACGGTTTTGTGAGAAGTATTGAGTGCATAAAAATGGAACTTGGCGAGCCTGATGAAAAAGGCAGGCGCAGACCTGTTCCTGTAGAAAATTCGGAATTTTCTCTTGATGTTGATACAGTTATAATGTCAATAGGAACATCACCGAATCCCCTTATAAAAGATACAACAAAAGGACTTGAGGTGAACCATCGCGGTGGTATTGTCGTAAATGAAGACGGACTTACCTCTAAGGAAAACGTTTACGCGGGCGGTGATGCCGTCACGGGTGCTGCAACTGTAATTTCCGCCATGGGCGCAGGAAAAAAGGCGGCACACGCTATTGACGAACACCTCAGGAATAAATGATATGAAGCTTTATATTTGCCCTAATCTTTCAAAGGAAAGATATATAACATCCGCTCGATTGTGCATACAGTCACTTGTGCAAAACGGTTTTAAGTGTTATTTTTCAACAGAGGATTCACTGACGCTTTTCGGTAGTGAAAAGCACACACTTTCACCGAATGACGCCGACATTATCGTTTCTGTCGGCGGTGACGGTGCAGTGCTTAATGCCGCAAAGACAGCCATGGAATACAATAAGCCGTTGCTCGGTATAAACGGGGGCAGACTCGGTTATCTTTGCGCTTATGAGCTTGATTCGGCAAAGGACATAACTCCCGAATCAGTCAACGCTCTTATAAAGTCACAAAGAAGCACGGTTTGCTTTGATGATGGCAAAAAAAGTGCGACTGCCTTAAACGATATCGTTATTGCCAAGGGCAATTACGGCTCTGTTATAAAGATAGATGTTATGTGTGACGGTAAGCCGCTTATGTCTTTCCGTGGCGACGGTGTCATAATTTCAACACCTACAGGCTCAACATCATACAACTTTTCAGCTGGAGGTCCTGTGCTTCTTCCTGACAGCAGATGCTTTGCCGTAACACCGATCTGCCCGCATCTTTCAGATGCAAGGACAATGGTAGTACCCGACACCTGCACACTCAATGTAAGTGTCACGGACAGCATAAGCAATCCCGCTTACATATACTGTGACGGTATACAGTACGGCGAGGTAAAATCGCGAATAGCGGCCAAAAAAGCCAATGTCAGTCTTACACTTCTTGTAAACGACCGTTGCAGCTTTGTAAATAACGAAAAGTTACACAACACGTCATTACTTTAAAATCAAAAGAACTGCGGTAATACCGCAGTTCTTTTGATTATCTTACCTGTTCCTTAGTTTTGGCTGCCTTACCTACTCTATCACGGAGATAGTAAAGCTTAGCACGTCTTACTTTACCGAGTCTTACAGTTTCAACCTTTTCAACTGTAGGAGAATGCAGGTTAAACGTCTTTTCAACGCCTACACCGTATGCAATTCTTCTTACGGTAAATGTTTCGGAAATACCGCTGTTACGCTTTGCGATAACTGTGCCTTCGAAGATCTGAGTTCTTGTTCTGGAACCTTCAACGATCTTGTTGTAAACACGAACAGTATCACCGATCTCAACCTTGGGAGCGTCAGCCTTAAGCTGATCTGCGACAAATGCCTTTAACAAATCCATCTTTGTGGACCTCCAAAATAAATAATCTCCGCGCATTCACGGCGTACCCGCCGGCGGACTGCCCTGACGGCTTGCGAGTAAGGACAAACTCACAAACAAAGTAATTTTATCATAAAATACGATATTTGTCAAGCATTTTTTTGTTTTTTATATTGTTATTTACTCAACCTCAGGCACAAGAAATCCGCGTATCTTTAATTCTTTTTCTATTTTATCAAGTGTTTCATTACTGTCTGCCTTTACAGTATGATAATGATAACCGTCTGTGATATTCATAAGCTCCGTTGAACGTCCGCTGTTTATGCCGTCCATGAACTGCTCTATGCCCCGTTTGGAGAAAATGTTGAGCTTCGCCTGAACCTTTCCGTACACCTTATGCCAAACAAACACATCATCAACAGTGCCGCCCATATCAACTATCAAAGTAAGCTCTTCCTCTGTTCGGTCGCTCATATGGCGCACCTTGAACGCACGCTCCGCTTTGGGTGTTTCATTCAAAATATAACCGCTGTGAGTAGACAGTATCTCGTACCCTGCCGCCTTCAGTATAGCAATATCGTGGACTATTATCTGACGTGACACATTAAGTTCTTCCGCAAGATCACTGCCCGATACAGGACCGTTTTCCGATATAAGACGGGATATTATTTCTTTTCTTCTTATTTCCGCTTTCATTCAATTCCCCCTTATATCGAGTGAAGATTTTTAAGCGAAAGGTCGAGTATTGGAGATGAATGTGTCAAAGCCCCGCTTGAAATATAGTCAACGCCGATATCTGTCAAGCGCTTGATATTTTCCTTTGTGACGTTACCGCTACACTCGGTTTCTGCTCTTCCCTTTGCAAGCTTTACAGCCTCTTTCATATCTTCAGGTGTCATATTGTCAAGCATTATTATGTCCGCACCCGCTTCAAGTGCTTCTTTAAACATTTCAAGGTTTTCAACCTCAATTTCTATCTTTCTTACAAAAGGTGCGTATTCTTTTGCCATCTGTACAGCCTTTGTGATACTGCCTGCCGCACCTATATGATTATCCTTCAAAAGAATACCGTCGCTTAAATTATATCTGTGGTTGTGACCTCCGCCGACTTTGACTGAATACTTTTCAAACACACGCATATTCGGTGTCGTTTTTCTTGTGTCAAGAAGCTTTGTTTTAGTACCTTCCAGAAGCTTTGCAACACCTCTTGTATACGTTGCAACACCCGACATACGCTGTAAATAGTTAAGGGCAACTCTCTCCCCTGACAAAAGCACACGTATATCGCCTCTTATAACGCCGATCCTATCCTTATTTTTGACTTCATCGCCGTCCTTGAAATAAAATTCAAATTCGGTATTTTTGTCAAGAAGCTCAAAAACTCTCTTGAAAACAGCAAGACCCGCAAGAACACCGTCCTGTTTACATATAAGCTCAACTTCTCCCTTTTGATACTCACGCATTACGGAGTTTGTTGTGATATCCTCACTTGTTATATCTTCCCTTAAAGCACTCAAAATAAGCTCATCGGCATTCATCATCATTGTTATCTCATTCATGTTTTTTCTTCTCTCTTTCTATCGCATCAAGTACTGCTTTTTTATATTCTTCTTCGCATCCGTCATAAACGGAAAAATCAATTTTCTTCTTTACAGGTTCAGCTTCTGTATATGTTTTCGTTATCCTCTGCGCAGCGCGCTTTGCAAATACAAGACTTTCCAAAAGCGAATTACTTGCAAGTCTGTTTTTTCCGTGCACACCGTTGCAAGCAGTTTCACCGGACGAATACAGTCTGTTCATTGACGTTTTACTGTATTTATCAACATATATACCGCCCATAAAATAGTGCTGTGCAGGTACAACGGGTATCGGCTCCTTTGTCGCATCGTATCCTTCCTCCAGACACTTTGCGCATATGTTCGGAAAATGACTTTCTATCTCATCTTTAGGTATCGGCGCCATCGACAGCCACACGTGTTTTGCTCCCGTTTTAGCCATTTCCGCAAATATCGCATTTGCGACGACGTCTCTTGGCAAAAGCTCGTTTACAAATCTTTCGCCTTTGTCGTTAAGAAGTATTGCCCCCTCACCTCTGACGGATTCGGAAATAAGAAAGTCCCGTCCGTTTTTCTTTTTTGTATAAAGAGTAGTGGGATGTATCTGTATATAATCAATATTTTTCAGCTTCACACCATGCTTGAGTGCTACAGCAAGTGCATCGCCCGTTAAGTGCGGGAAGTTTGTTGAATGTTCAAACAGTCCGCCGATACCGCCGGTTGCAAGCATTGTATAATCAGCGTAAACAGCATTGTACTTTCCCTTTTCATTACGGTATACAATGCCTGCACATTCGCCGTTATTTTCAATTATATCGACCATTGTACAGTGCTCTTTAAGTGTAACATTATCAAGCTTTTTAACCGCATTCAAAAGATTTTTCGTTATCTCTTTTCCTGTTTCGTCTTTGTGAAAAAGTATCC
>JAZNEN010000013.1:0-2976 GCA_045588615.1 Eubacteriales bacterium | reverse complement strand
CACTCTCTGATTACTATATCGGGGACAGTAAGGATTTTAAAACAGCGGTCCGGCTCCCTGAAATTGAGCTGGAACACGGAGAATACAGAATTGTCTATTTCGATGATGAAACGTATTACAGCACCAAAACCGACAGCGTGTATGTAGATGCAGGACTTAACCGATACGGCGAAACAGTCTATATTTTCGATAAAAACGGAATTTGCGTTGACAGCGTTAAGTATACAACGCTTTTTGACGGCACAAGTGCAGGACGTGCAGACGGCCGTGACGATACCGTTTATTATTACGAAGATACAACACCCGGCAAGGTTAATTCAAACAATAAACTGAAACCGTCGGTCGCTGTACCTACGTTTGAAAATGCGGGCGGATATATGACATCGGGCTCAAGCTGTGTTATTAACGTACCGAAGGATTGTACGGTCTACTATACTACTGACGGATCGCTTCCCACTACGCTTTCGACACCGTATACATCCCCCATTCCGCTTACGAAAACTGTGACAGTAAGGGCGGTGGCATACCGTGACGGATATCTGCACAGCGAAGATGTTTCAGCATCTTACGTTGTCGGACGTCAGCATACGATTCCCGTTGTGTGTCTGTCTACCGAGCACGGAAATCTCTTTTCAGACACGTACGGAATACTCGTTGACGGCTCCAGATATGACGAAAATGCGGCATTTCCGTATAAATATTCGGGTGCAAACTATTGGGAGGATTGGGAACGCCCCATTCACTTCGACTATATAGACGAAGGCGGAAAACAGGTGCTTTCATTCAATGCGGGTATTAAAGTATTCGGTCAGTACAGCCGAGCAAAAGACCAGAAAAGTGTGTCGATATATCTGCGTGACAAGTACGGTCCGAAAGAAGTATCGTACCCGTTTTTCGGAAATGATTATGTAAATGTGTTTTCTTCACTTGCTCTGCGTTCATCGGGACAGGACGGAAAATATGCACATCTGCGTGATGCTTACTGTGCAGAGCTTGTAAGAAATGTGATCGACGTTGATATAATGGCATATAAACCCGTTGCTGTTTATATAAACGGTGAATATTTCGGGCTTTACGATCTGCGTGAAAGAATAAACGAGGATTATATTGCCCACCACACAGGTGCGGATCCCGATAACGTTGACCTTATAAAGGGCGGTAACTATAAGGATACAAGCTATAATATCCTTGAAGGAACTATTGACGAATATAAAAAGCTCGTTGATTTTCTGAAAAACAACTCACTCAAGAGTGATTCCAATTATAAAAAAGCCTGTGAAATGGTTGATGTTGATGAGCTTATCAACTATTGGATATGCGTAATATTTTTCTCAAATACAGACTCAGGTAATATAAAGTATTATAAAGAAAATGCTGAAGGCGCAAAATGGCGCTGGATCCTTTATGACCTTGACTGGGGTATGTTCCCATCGACTTACCGTGAGTATAATATGTTTTCCGAGGTTCTCAACCCCGAAGGCCACGGTGTCGGAAACAGCTTTTCAACACTCGTTTTGCGTTCCTTTATGAGTAATGCAACATTCAAGGATAAATTCTTAAAAACATTCGGCGATTATCTCAATTCAGTCTTTATGCCTGAAAATATGTTAGGACTTTATGAGAAAATGGTAACTGAAATAAAGGATGAAATGCCTTATCAGATAGAACGCTGGAATTATCAGGAAAATGCAGATAAGCTCTCGGCACCGTACAGTGTTGCTTCTTGGGAAAAGAATGTTGACAGGCTCAGAAATATAATTGCTGATAAACGGGCTCAGACAATAGAACATATGATAGAGCATTTCCGCTTATCTGATTCTGAGCAGACAAAATATCTCGGCGAAGTATTTGATTAATTTAAATTTTTATTTATAATATCGGGAGGATTCTAAAATGGACTCTAACAAAAGACCGGAAACGATGCAACGCATCACAACACCTGAACTTGCAAATGCGTTTATCGATGAACAGGTTGCCGCTGTGCGTAAGCAGGTGGGTGACAAAAAAGTGCTTTTGGCTTTGTCGGGCGGTGTTGACAGCTCAGTTGTTGCCGCACTTCTCATTAAAGCGATAGGCAAACAGCTCGTGTGTGTGCACGTTAATCACGGATTGATGCGTAAAGGCGAAAGCGAAATGGTTATCGATGTGTTTGGAAAGGCACTTGATGCAAATCTTGTATACATCGATGCTACAGACCGTTTCTTGAACCTTTTGGCAGGTGTTGATGAGCCTGAAAAGAAGCGTAAGATCATAGGCGGAGAATTCATCAAGGTCTTTGACGAGGAAGCGGCAAAACTTGAAGGTATCTCGTTCTTGGCTCAAGGCACGATCTATCCCGATATTTTGGAGTCCGACGGTGTCAAGGCTCACCACAATGTTGGTGGACTTCCCGAAGATATGAAGATGGAGCTTGTAGAACCCGTAAAGCTTCTTTATAAAGATGAGGTGCGCGTGGTCGGTGATGCACTCGGTCTTCCGCACGAAATGGTGTACCGTCAGCCGTTCCCCGGCCCCGGACTCGGTGTGCGTTGCCTCGGCGCTATGACACGTGACCGCTTGAGTGCTCTGCGTGAGGCTGATGCTATCCTGCGTGAAGAGTTCGATATTGCAGGCTTGGCAGGTAAGGTATGGCAGTATTTTATAGCCGTGCCCGATCTCAAGTCGGTAGGTGTCCGTGACGGCAAGCGCTACGAGGGATGGCCCGCTATCATCCGTGCCGTCAATACGACAGATGCCATGTCGGCTACGGTAGAGGAGATACCGTATGCGGTACTCCATAAAATAACAGACCGTATCACCTCCGAGGTCGATGGCATCAACCGTGTCCTCTATGACCTCACACCCAAACCCTGCGGCACGATCGAGTGGGAATAAGTTGGAAACCTCGAAACCCCTTCTGTTAGTGTTCATAGGGACATTTTCTGACAGTATGTAGGTGTGGTAACGGCGGATGGCGGTTAGTCATCCGCCGTTACT
>JAZNEN010000012.1:0-5292 GCA_045588615.1 Eubacteriales bacterium | reverse complement strand
CTCCATAATAACGCTTTCAACTTCAAACGGTCCTATACGGTAACCTGATGATTTGATAACGTCGTCCTTACGTCCGACATACCAGAAATATCCATCCTCATCACGCCACGCAACATCACCCGTATGGTAGTAGCCGCCTTCCCATACCTTTGCAGTTGCCTCGGGGTTTCTGTAATATTCTTTAAGAATACCCGTGGGATGCTTGCCGTTGCGTTTTTTAACAACTATCTCACCGTTTTCACCGGGGTTAACACTCGTTCCGTCGTCACGCACTATATCAACGTCGAGATACGGCGCGGGAAGTCCCATAGAACCTGGCTTCGGCTCCGCATAATAAGGTGTACATACAATAACCGACGATTCGCTCTGTCCGAAACCTTCCATAAGCGAAAGCCCCGTAAACTGTTTGAATCTGTTGTAAACCTCGGGATTAAGAGCTTCGCCTGCGATATTTGCGTTCTTTATAGATGAGAAGTCATACTTTGTAAGATCCTCTTTTATAAAGAACCGGTATATCGTCGGAGGAGCGCAGAAGCTTGTTACCCTATACTTTGTGATTATATCAAGCATATCTGCGGCATTAAACTTTTCGTGGTCGTACACAAGCTGAGCAGACCCTCCCATATGCTGACCGTACATTTTACCCCACGCTGTTTTCGCCCAGCCGGTGTCCGCAACGGTAATATGAAGACCGCCGTCAAGCACTCTGTGCCAATAAACACCGGTAAAAATATGTGCAAGCGGATAAGCAAAATTGTGAGCCGCCATCTTGGGCATTCCCGATGTACCCGATGTAAAGAATATGAGCATCGTGTCATCATTTTTGGGAAGGTCATCCTCACACGGCTTTACGAACTCAGGGGCAGACTTCATCGCCTCATCAAAACTTATCCAATCACCCACAGGGTTATCACATCTTGTCATGATCTTAAGATCAAGATTTCCCGTCTTTTCTATTGCCGATTCAATATGCTCAATAACCTGAGGGTCTGAATTTGCAATTATCGCTTTAACACTTGCCGCACCGAAACGGTAAACATAGTCTTTTTCCTGCAACTGATATGTTGCGGGGATACATATGGCGCCTATTTTATGAAGTGCAACGTAACTGTACCAAAATTCAAAATTACGTTTCATAACAAGCATAACAGCATCGCCTTTTTTTATACCCTTGGAAAGAAGATAGGCGGCGAGTTTATCACTCTCGGTCTTCCATTCGCCGTATGTAATATGCTTTTCAAATCCTTTGTCGTTGACATATAAGACGGCAAGCCTGTCAGGCTCAGCCTGTGCAACGACATCTACAAAGTCATATCCGAAATTGAAAGGCACATCATCTTTTACAGAATATTCGGAAAGAATACCGTTTTCGTCAAACGTTTCATTAACGAAACGCTTGTAGTAAACTGCCATTAAGTTATCACATCCTGTTCTCTCAGTTCGATATACAAACTGAATGGTATTATATCATATTCTATATTATTTTACTACATCTTTGTCGATTATGCAATACCTATTTTAAATATTTTTTTGATATTTACAAAAAATTTTTGTGCAATTATCACAAAATTTCTTTACTGTTACCTTTTTTTCGGCGAATATTCCTTGACAAAACATAACATATAGGGTATAATACGGAGTTGAGTGTGCTTGCCTTGGAACAGCAAGCATTCCAAAAATACAGCGAGGTTACAAAATTAATGAAAAAAGGTTATCCCACACATCATGTACAGGATCTGCAATGCATACGTGATCTTGTTTATGTGAACGCAGGAAAATACGGCGATAAACCGCTGTATATTCACCTTGAAAACGGACAGAAAACAACATTTACTTATAATGATAACAAACGGTGCTTTGATGCATTGGGCACAGCGTATGCTGAACTCGGATTAATGAAGAGTACAGTGGCTGTTGTAGGCGATCAGCATCCCGACTGGATGACGGCATATCTTACAACAATTACAGCAGGAGGCGTTATAGTTCCCCTCGATAAAGAGCTTTCTTGCGAGCAGATGGTCAATTTCATAAAGCAAACAGAATGCAAAGCGGTATTTATAGCAGAGAAAATATTCCTCCATATTGAAGAATATCTTGCAGAGCTTGACTGTGTACAGTATTTCATTATCATAGGCCCGGAACCTGACAGACAGAAGATCGCCATCGACAAGCGTGTTATGGTATTTGATGATCTCATCGCACTCGGCACACGCGCTATGAGCGAAGGTAAAAAGGATTTTATTTCATACAGACGTGATCCTTCAAAGCTTTGTGCAATACTCTTCACATCGGGTACAACCGGTACAAGCAAGGGTGTTATGCTTACAGAAGAAAATCTTATCGGAGCTGTTATGTCGTGCTGTAAGATGATGGAGGTTGACGAAAACGACACGTTCGTTTCAGTTCTTCCCATACATCACACATTCGCTATGACATGCAACCATCTTGCAATGTGCAACATCGGCGGTACTACATTTATGAACGACAGCGTAAAGCACGCACTACGCAATTTTGCAGACTTCAAGCCCACAACGCTTATAGTTGTTCCCTTATATGTCGAAACTATATGCAAAAAGATCTGGGACGGTATACGCAAAAAAGGAAAAGAAAAACAGGTTCGTGCGCTTATCAAAGTAAGCAACGGTCTTCGCAAGGTCGGAATCGACAGAAGACGTGAGTTTTTTGCAGAGATTCTCAATTCCCTCGGCGGAAATATAAAGCAGATCGTTTGCGGAGGCGCTCCGCTTCATCCTCAGTATATCAAGGATTTTGAAAATTTCGGTATTACTATTGCAGAGGGCTACGGAATTACAGAATGTGCTCCGCTTATATCGGTTAACCCGTTCCACTGGAGAAAGCTTGGTTCTGTCGGTCTTCCCGCTGTAGGTATGGAAGTTAAGATAGATGCGCCCAAGCAGAGTGATGACGGCGAGATACTCGCAAGAGGTAAAAACGTATTTATCGGTTATTACAAAAATGAAGAAGCGACTGCTGAGGCATTCACCGAGGATGGCTGGTTCCGCACAGGCGACATCGGTCATATGGATGAGGTCGGCTTCATATATATAACGGGAAGAAAGAAAAACGTAATTATCGCGAGTAACGGCAAAAATGTATATCCCGAAGAACTTGAGGAGCATCTTCTTAAGAACGAAAAAATATCTGAAGTCGTTGTTATAGGCAGGCAATCAGACGGAAATACCGTTATAACAGCTATAATTTATCCCAATTTTGACATATACGCAGGCACAAACACAGATGATATTCTGGCAGACCTTAAAAAAGATATAAACGGTCTTAACAAGACACTGCCCGTATATAAACAAATACGCGATGTTGAGATCAGAGGAACGGAATTCGAAAAAACAACCACAAGAAAAATCAAAAGATTTCTTGTTAAATGATAAGGAGTGATTTTATGTTTGAAGAAATTAAGGATACACTTATAAAACAATTGGAGCTTGATCCCGGGCTTATTACCCCTGATGCAGAGCTTGTAAATGACCTGGGTGTAAATTCAATCGAGCTTGCAGACCTTATTATGTATTGCGAAGACAAGTACGACATCGAAATCGACGACGACGACATCAAAAATTTCATAACAGTCGGTGACGTTGCCGATTACTTGGCAAAGAACGTCTGATATTTTAGTTCTGACAAAAAACTGCACACGGGTAAAGCGTATTGCCCTTAACGGAGTAATATGCAAACCGAGTAAGACAAAAAAATAGATAAGGCGTCGTTTTAGCGGCGCCTTTACATCTTCAGACAGTCTTAATTTGCTATTTATTTCTTTACACCTATTTTACAAATCATGATGTATAATTAATATATCAGGAGGCAAAGAAGGTGTTATTCTTAAACATTGCAAAGAAGATGATTCATAAGATATCAACCGTCTTTCTGCACGAACGGCAAACAGTCCGACAGGAATGGAAAGTTATGACTCGCGGCGTATATGCTTCCGTTCCCGTACTGGATGATGAGGAAAAATACATAGGTTCTGTTATGGAGGGCATTTTCTTCGATATGTGTTCAGCGTAGAATCGTTGGACAAGTTCGATATAGAAAGGCACCGAGTAGGAGAGTTGGTTAGACGAGATTTTGCCCTTTGGTCAGTATTGATGCAAGTGAAGATGAGGTCATTTCAGCAACGCTCAATCAGAACTTTGTACCAATCGTTGACAGCAGGAACATAATGTGCGGCATCATTACCAGACGGAGTGTTATCGCCTACTTAGCGGAAAAGAAAATTCATTGCATCACTATCTTGACAATTACAAGGTAATGCCCTATAATCTATCTCAATATCATCCAAAAGGAGGACGAGTTCAAATTATGGACACCGGTGACAGTCACCTTGACCCCGACCGAAATAGCAATATAACATTGTTCAAATACAGATGTTGAGACACGACCTATGCGGATGTTTTTCCACATAAGCTGTGTCTTTTGCGGTTTTGAAGAAATATATTGTTACATAGAAAGGTCAATAATTATGTTTGGATTGATTATATTACAAATCGTGCTGATCGCGCTGAACGCGATCTTCGCCTGCGCAGAAATTGCTGTGCTCTCCATCAATGAAACAAAGCTGGAGCGTATGGCTGACGATGGAAACAAAAAGGCAAAACGCCTTTTTAAGCTGACCCGTGAGCCGGCTAAATTCCTGGCTACCATTCAGGTCGCCATTACGCTGTCCGGATTCCTTGGCTCTGCTTTCGCTGCGGATAACTTCTCTGAGCCACTGGTAGACTGGGTGGTGAGCCTGGGCGTGAATGTCCCAAGAGCAACACTGGATGCTGTAGCTGTTGTTCTGATTACCCTGATCCTGTCTTACTTCACCCTTGTTTTCGGCGAACTTGTTCCCAAGCGTGTCGCTATGAAACGGTCTGAACAGTTGGCATTGGGAATCTCCGGATTGGTTAGCGGGATATCCTCTGTCTTTAAGCCAATCGTTTGGTTTCTTACTGTTTCCACGAATGCCGTTCTCCGACTTGTCGGCATTGATCCTAACGAAGTTGATGAAGAGGTCAGCGAGGAAGAGATCCGAATGATGGTAGATGCGGGCAGCGAAAAAGGTGCCATCGACCAGCAGGAGAAGGAATTTATCCAGAATGTCTTTGAGTTTAACGATCTGACAGCCGAGGAGATTGCCACGCACCGTACTGACATTACGATTCTATGGATCGAAGATTCCATGGAGGTCTGGGAGCAGACTATCCACGACAGCCGCCATACCCTGTACCCTATTTGTGAAGGATCTGCTGACAATGTTGTTGGTATTCTGAA
>JAZNEN010000011.1:0-5108 GCA_045588615.1 Eubacteriales bacterium | reverse complement strand
CGTCAAAAATGACGAGATGTCGGAAAAACTGAAGGGGTTAAAAAACCTTTCCCCGGAAGAGTGGACGGCGCAAATCATAGCGATGGCGGCAAGAGAAGGAATCTCACTCACGGAAGATGATTTCAGGCAATTTGATGGCGTAGAGCTCACCGATACGGAATTAGAGCAGATTGCAGGCGGATCGCTAAACATAGACCCTGAATTGGCAGACGAATTTTGGAAGCTTCTTCCACTGTATAAAGATGATGACTATGTGAAGGCATTAAAGGCTATGTTTGTATTAGAAATTTTACACAACTACCCGGAGTTGATGGGCCTTTCTCTTGAGGAAGTGGTAAAATTAGCGAAAGAAAAGGGCTATATATGATCACTTCATCGGATGCAACAAAAAGGGGCTGTCGCATTAAAGGCAGTTTGCACAAAATTAGTTTATCGAACTAACCGCTTGGCTCCCCCAAAGGGGGAGCCAAGCATATTTGTGCAATTTTTCCTTAATGCGACAGTCCCTTTATCCTATGCCAACCAAATCAAGAACTCAGTCTTTCGACTCACCGTAGCCACCGTTGTCGGGAACACCGCACAGCGGGCAATAAGGCATCATATATGATAGAGGCGCCTGCAAGCACCTTTTTTTCGGAAAGGAGTTTTCTTTTTCATTGTACTTGCAGAAACAGTGAAAACTGATATTGTGAAGACAGTATTTGCTGTCGTGAAAGAAATTGTTATCTTTGCGCTTGTGTGGCTGCCGATTGTCTTAAGCTTATTTGTTGTGATTATCAGTATCAATGATTATCATTATCCTGTTTTCGAGCCTGTAGCGATTTTACTGACAATTGCTTCTTTCTTGCCGTCTATAGCTGTATTGATTGTGTCAAAAACAAAATTCAAATTGAAAAAGATCGCTCGTTGTATTTTGCTTGGCGTTTGTGTTTTGAGCATACCCATTAGCATTTTTATGTCGTACGGGATTGTATCAAGATCGGAAACGACTGATTTTAGAAATTATCGTGATTTTGATGCCGACTGCCTTGCTGACAGGAATGTGGTGTTTCAAGAGCTATTCCCAAACTGGCCGCATTATTTTGAAAACGTGAAACAAACAGACGGAAATTATAAAACGGTTTATCCGGATTCTCATTATTATTATCACTTTCACAAAGGATCTGACTACACCTGCGATATATATGCCGAATGGCCGTTGGATGAAGATGAATATACCAAAACGGTCAAACGAGCTATTGCTGTAGTTACAAAAAATATCGAAAACAAAACATACAATTATAAGTTTGCAGAATTTATAAAAGGCGACTATAATTGTCTGATACTGTATAGCGGTGATGAGCCATTTTCTGCCGTTACCAACAATTATGATTATATTATTTTTGCGTATAATGACAAAAACAAAACTGTCCGATATATTTATTGCGGCAGTCTTGAAAACGGCGCTGATCAACCATACTATTTAGAGCTTGATTGGTGATATCTTTTTCGGCGCCTCTACACAAAAAATTCCTCGGACTTGTTCCGAGGATATTTTTTTACCTATTCACTTTCAAGTATTTATTTGACAATAAATTTACCTTTGATAATTCTTCCGAGATGCTTGAGCCTATAAAGGATTTGGATCCCGAACAAACATTATGGTCATTCTGGAAAAATCTGAAAAAGGATCTCGTTTTGCATGATAAGGAACTCAAATCCCGATTTGAGAAAATGAAGCACGAAGACATTATTTTTGAAGATGAATATATTTACATGAAGTGGAATGATAACGGTATCTGGACGGATGTTGAGCTTAATGAAGAGTTAAAGACAGCCGAAATCGATCGTATCGGTATGTGGGATTATCCAAAGTCAAATAAGATTGGCAAGGATACTGTAAAAGAGCTTGAAAAGAGGATATGCATTTATTTTGCCAAGCTCGGATATACGGTAAAATTCATTGATGATGATTGATATCTTATAGTAACTGCGCCATGCCTGCAGGCAAATGGTGCAGATTTCCTGTGTAAATCCATTTTGAAAACCTTTTTTATGAATTTAAATCGGTAATCATACCGTCTGTGCGGTATGAGCCCCCGCCGCAGGTCAGCTTGCGGAGGGGGCTGTTTTGTTAAGATATTAATGACAGTGATGATGGCTGTGAGCTTTATGGGTGCTTACCTCAATACTGCAGCTTTTTTCTTTGCAAACGTCGGTGCTCGCTTCGCTTTCTATGGTTACGTGGGATATTCCGTGCTCGCTCAGTTCTTTTCGTATTTCATCTTTGATTTTTTGGATATTACCGTCAGTGACTGCATGAAGCGTTGCAAGGTTATTATTTCCGTCCATGCTCCATACGTGTATATGGTGAACATCAATTACACCGTCAATTTTCTTTATATGTTCTTCAATTTCAGAAATTTCAATACCGCACGGTGTTTTTTCAAAAAACAGATCAAATACTTCTTTCAGATTTTTAACCGCGTTTACAAGGATGAAAAGGGAAACACCTATTGACATTATCGGATCAATAATTGCAAGGCTTGTAAAGCGCATTATAATTGCCCCGATTAAAACAACTACCCAGCCGAGGACATCCTCAAGCATGTGTAAATTTACTGCTTTTTGGTTAAGCGAATCACCGTGACGGGTTAAAAATGCCGCACAGAAGTTTATCAATACACCTATAACAGCAAATATTATCATTCCGTCGTAATTTATCTCGGCAGGCTTAATAATTATTTCTACAGCATTGTATATTACCGTAATTGAGCCTGTAATAAGAATAACTGTTGTTATAAGTCCGCCCAATACGGAATATCTTGCATATCCGTATGTATAATTTTCATCAGGCTTCTTTTTGCTTTTTCTCTCTAAAAAATATGATATACCTATACTTGCGGCATCTCCGAGATCGTGAACGGCATCGGAAATGATGGCTACACTTCCCGTGAAAATACCGCCGAAAAATTCAAAAACGGAAAAAGACAAATTAAGGATAAAAGCTATTAAAATATTTCGTTCTGTTTTCATATGGTTCTCCATTGACATATGTATTTGTTTGTGGTATAATAAGTTCATAACTGAATATATTGTTCAGCATTATTATATTCGGAATGGTATTTAGTTTCAATATACGATATTTAAAGGTTATTCATTACCGAACAAATTACAAAAACTGTACGGAGAGGTTATGGACAGAAGACAAAGAAAGACGAGGGAAGCAATTTTCACAGCATTTACGGACTTGCTTTCTCAAAAGGAATTTAATCAGATAACCGTCGGTGAAATAATTGATAAGGCGGACGTTGGCAGGGCAACATTCTATTCTCATTTTGAAACGAAGGATTTTTTACTTAAAGAGCTTTGCGAGGAGTTGTTTTGCCACATATTTGATGTAGAAAATGACGCAAACAGTACTCACAGACATATTTTCGTCTGCGATGGTTCTGACTCCGTTTTCTTGCATTTATTCCGTCACTTTCAGAAAAACGATAACAACATACTGCTTTTGTTATCATCGCAAAATAATGAGCTGTTTTTAAGATACTTTAAAAGAAATCTTCAAACGCTGACGGAAGAACATATATCGCTTTTTAAATCACCGAAAAGCGAAGATGTGCCGAAAGAATTCTGGAAAAATCATATTGTATCCACGTTTATAGAAACGCTGAAATGGTGGATAGATAACGGAATGAGGGAGTCCCCGGAGATTATAACGGAATATTTCTTCAAAGTGCTGGCGGTATGAATTTTTGAAAGGGGCGATCAATTATGGATAAAAGAATGGTCGGAAAATGGCAAAGGACGGATATGGACGAAACGGTAAACATTTTCGATGTATTACCGCTTTGTATGAAAATCTCGTTTCCGTTAATCGGTCATAATAATTTTGAACCGAACTGCGTTTATGAAAAGGGCACTTATTTGTGCTATGAAATAAATTACGAAAATGCTATCGGTGTTTATCATGTTCGGTACTCATTCGGAAAACTTAAAGGCTTTTATGCATGTAACGGCAAAAAAACACGTGTTAAATTTATAAAGCTCAGCGATACACCCGAGGATGAGCCTTACGAGTATCGTATGCCTTTTTTATACCTTCCGAATACCGATAAAACAAGGATTGAGGTTCTGAAGCAATATTCAGTATATGACAGACAGAGAAAATACGGCAGCACCGATGAATTTGTTTTAGGAGGAGACATTCCCAAAATACTTGAAAAGTACAAATATTCGGAATATGTACAAGGGCTCAACGGTACGGGCGACGAAATTGTTTTCAGACTTCTTGATTTTGTCTGTGATAATTTTAATCACCACGGTTCAATAGGACACGGCAAAAAACCGGATATCAAAGGCATTATCAAATGCTGTGAAAGGAATGGGAAGCAAACCAACTGCAGAGGATTGTCGATCCTTTTGTCATCTCTTATCCGCTTAAACGGTATCAAAGCACAGCATGTTACATGTATGCCGTATGAAGAACCGTTTGGGGATTGTCACGTCGTTGTTGACTGCCTTTTACCGTCGGGAAAGAGGATCATGCTTGATCCTTCGTTCCGTCTGTATTTTAAAGACAGTAACGGTGATTATGTTTCACTTTCCCGTTTAAGGGAATTACTGTTGAATGATGAACCGATATTTGAAAATCCCACTGCGAGTTATAATAAAACAGGCTTTGATAAAGTGTATTACAGAAATTACATGATTAAAAATACCTTCCGTTTTGCACGTTGCACTCTGAACAAAAACGGCGTTGACGGATCAATGGAAACTTCAAGGTATATAGAGCTGATCCCGTGCGGATATCCTACCGAAAATTTTTCCGAAAGCAGAAAATCCTATTTTGTGTACAACGATACAGAATTTTGGAATATTTTGGATAATTGATTTGATAATTATAAAAATCAATAAAAAAATCAGTTTTTTGACTGATTTTTTTATTGATATTTTTTTGGTTACAAAAGTTGACTTTTTTCTAATTTGTGATACAATGTAGAGGATAATGAAAAATTATCAGAAAAAATTAACAATTGAATAGGAGAATCAAAAAATGTCAAAGAATCTCGTTTACGGCATCCATGACAAACCAAAGTTCGGACAGCTTATTGTTTTTGCAATTC
>JAZNEN010000010.1:0-6044 GCA_045588615.1 Eubacteriales bacterium | reverse complement strand
CCACATCAGTAGGTGCTGAAACGTTTGAAGTAAAGCCGTGCCTTGGCGGGCTTGAAAAAATTTCTGGTACAGTGCCGCTTAACGGCGGTTTTGTAAATGTTGAATTTGACGGTAAAATTTGCCGTGTTTATACAAATAAAGACGGCGGTGTACTTGTTTTAAACGGCAAAAAAACCGTCCTTAAAAAGGACGGTTTTACGGAAGTCATTTTGTAATCAGCCGATGCGCTTAAGTAAAACGGAACTTAAGGATTTTGAAAGGGCAAATGCGATGATACCGCAAACGAAAAACTCAATAATTCCGTTTGTGCCTATCATTATCCACAAAAGCTGGGGAAGATTTTCATATCCTGTGATACCAAGCGACTCAAGTCCTGTATGAAATGCAGGATTGTTGTAGAAGAATATCATCATAAAGCCCATAAAAAGCAGGGTGTTGATCAGCGGTGCCGAAAGGCTTGCTGCAAGGAAAGCACCGATGTCGTTTTTGGCTGCTTTCTTGATGGCTGTGAATATAAGACCGGACAAAAGACCGATAAGTATTCTGGGAATGATGCACATAACAGCTGTCAGTACAGGGCTTATTCCGACCAGCATTGCCCCGAAAAGGTCCCCCGTGAAGCACTGTATGAAGCTTGTGATACCGAAAAGCAAACCGAAGTATGCACCGTATGCAGGGCCGAGCAAAACAGCACCGAGTGCAACAGGTATCGTCATAAAACTTATGGATACAAATCCTACACGGAGATATCCGAGGGGGGTAAATGACATAACTATTATAAGTGCAGTGAATACTGCGGCGAGAACCAATTTATAAGTTTTTTGTTTATTGTTCATTTTGGTTGCCTCCTTAATTTAATGGTATAATTATACACCTAAAATGGTAAATGTCAATAGTTTTTGAAAAATAAATCAGTATTGAGGAAGATATGGATAAGAGTAATTACACGTTGCTGTGCGATTTTTACGAGCTTACGATGAGCAACGGATATTTTGAAAACGGTATGAAGGACAAGACCGTTTATTTCGATGTGTTTTTCAGACGAGTGCCGGATGGCGGAGGATTTGCCATCGCCGCGGGACTTGAGCAGGTGGTGGAATATGTAAAAAATCTTCATTTCGATGACGAGGATATAGAATTTCTGAAAAACAAAAATATGTTTTCCGATGATTTTTTGCAGTATTTGCGGACATTCAGCTTCAAGGGCGATATCTGGGCAGTCCCAGAGGGAACGCCGGTGTTTCCCAGAGAGCCTATAATGACGGTAAGAGGAAACGCAATAGAAGCACAGCTTATTGAAACATTTGTGCTGTTATCGCTTAACCATCAGTCGCTTATTGCAACAAAGGCAAACCGTATCGTGCGTGCCGCAGGCGGCAGGGCGGTATCGGAATTCGGCTCACGCAGGGCTCAGGGGGCTGACGGTGCCGTGCTCGGCGCAAGAGCGTCATACATCGCAGGATGCGACGGAACAGCGTGTGTGCTTGCCGATAAAGAATACGGTGTACCTTCAGGCGGTACTATGGCACACTCGTGGGTGCAGATGTTCAACACGGAATACGAAGCGTTTGAAACATACTGTAAAACATACAAAAACAGTGCAACACTTCTTGTTGATACGTACAATGTTTTAAAAAGCGGTGTTCCGAATGCCATTAAAGCATTCGATGCTGTTTACGGCAAGGACAACAAAAATGTATCTTTGGGCATACGTCTTGACAGTGGTGATATTGCATATCTTTCAAGAAAGGCGAGAATAATGCTTGACGATGCAGGATATGAACATTGCAAGATAGTTGCTTCAAATTCACTTGATGAGTATATAATCCGCGATCTGCTGAATCAAGGTGCTAAAATCGATATATTCGGTGTCGGAGAAAGACTTATAACCTCGAAAAGCGAGCCTGTATTCGGAGGTGTTTATAAGCTGGCGGCTGTTGAGGACGAAGAAGGTAATATAGTACCGAGAATAAAAATAAGCGAAAATCCCGAAAAAATTACGTACCCGCATTTTAAAAAGCTGTACAGGCTTTACGAAAATGAAAGCGGTAAGGCGGCAGCTGACCTTTTGTGTGTACACGATGAAACACCTGATTTTACAAAGCCGTATGAGTTGTTTGATCCGGATTATACATGGAAACGCAAAACGATAACTGACTATACCGCAAAAGAATTACAAGTGCCGATATTCCAAAACGGTAAATGTGTTTATGATATGCCCGATATTGAAGAAATAAGAAGATATTGCGCATCACAGCTTGAAACGCTTTGGAGTGAGGTAACACGTTTTGAAAACCCCCACAACTACTATGTAGACTTATCACAAAAGCTGTGGGATATCAAAAAATCGTTACTTGATAAAAACGGAAAATGACGAAAAGGAGGCGGGATAATTGGCAGAAGGACACAGAGAAAGGGTAAAAAGAAGATTTTTGATTGAAGACCTCGACGCATTTGAACAGCATAACGCACTTGAGTTTTTGCTGTTCTATGCCTTACCGAGAATAGATACAAACGGTATAGCGCACAGACTTATTGACAGGTTCGGCTCATTTTCCGAGGTGCTTGAAGCACCGCTTGAGGATATTGCAAGCGTTGACGGCGTAGGTGAAAATGCTGCAATATTTTTGAAACTTCTTCATTCTACTGTCAGATATTATGAAAAGGATGCGGCAAACCGCACGCAGTCATCATTTGACAGCAAAGATACAATAGGAAAGTTTCTTATTGAAAAATTCTCGGGAGAGGAAAACGAAAAGGTCGTTTTGTTACTGCTTGACAATAAGGGAGGACTTATAGAATCGCGAGTCTTACACGAAGGTTCTGTTAACTCATCGGCAGTAAACGTTAGACGTATAACGGAAATTGCACTTTTGGGAAGGGCATCGTCAGTTATATTGGCGCATAATCACCCAAGAGGGCTTGCAATACCGTCAACGGACGATATTGCTGTGACCGAAAACATAAGACGCGCGCTGTCGCTTGTTGATATAAACTTACTTGACCACTATATAGTTGCAGGAAGTAATTATATCAGATTATCAGACACGTAAAAGATAAACGGTAGGAATAAAAACAAATATTTTCATTTTATGTGGAGATAATTGTTCATTATAAAAAATATAAACGGAGAAATAATTATGGGCAAAATTTTACTGACTGTTCCCGAACTTTCTATGACAGACTGGCAAGTATGCCTGCTTGGTGTAGGCACGGTATTTGTCGGGCTTATTATTATCATTCTTATTTGTAAGCTTCTCGGTATGTTTATCGGAAAGATAGGCAAGGACGAAAAAAAGACAGATGCGGCAATACCTTCGCAGACTCAGACATCGAGCGAGGAGATACCCAACAGGGAAGAATTTGTCGCCGCAATATCGGCAGCGTTGGCAGAGTATATGGGTGAGGATGTAAATTCCTTCCGAATCGTATCCATCAAAAAAATTTAAGGAGAAAAAACAATGAGAACATTCAAAGTAAACGTAAACGGTAATTTGTACGAAGTACAGCTTGAAGAAGTAAGCGCATCGGAAATCAAAAGCGCACCTGCACAGCAGGCAGCACCTGTTTCACATTCTACAGCGCCTGTTGGAGGAAAAGCAGTCAACGCTCCTATTGCAGGTACAATACTTTCTGTAAATGTTGCAGAAGGTCAGACTGTAAAAGCAGGTGATGTTCTTATGATTCTTGAAGCTATGAAGATGGAAAATGAGATTTGCTCTCCCTGTGACGGTAAAATAACATCTGTTACGGCGAGCAAGGGAGCAACAGTTTCATCGGGCGCGCTTCTTTGCACGATAGGTTAAGGTGTATTATGAGTGCAATTATAGATTTCGCCAAGACAACGGGCTTTTTCGGTATTGCCGAAAATCCGTGGGTGCTTGTGATGTATGCAATATCTGCATTTTTGATTTATCTTGCGATAGCAAAAAAATTCGAACCGCTTTTGCTTTTGCCTATAGCATTCGGTATGCTTCTTACAAACCTTCCGGGTGCGGGGCTTTACCATCCCGAAATATTTATAAATGAAACAGGACACATAAATTGGGGTATGTTTTCAGCAGGTACAGCGGGATTGATAGATTATTTATATCTCGGTGTCAAGCTCGGCATCTTCCCGTGTCTTATATTCATTGGGGTCGGCGCGATGACCGATTTTGCACCGCTTATCGCAAACCCAAAGTCGCTCCTTTTAGGTGCGGCAGCACAGATCGGTATATTCGTAACGTATATACTTGCACGTGTTTCGGGAATATTTACACCTCAACAGGCAGGCTCAATAGGTATAATCGGCGGCGCCGACGGTCCGACGGCAATTTATACCGCAACGAAAATGTCGCCTGAACTTTTGGGCTCTATTGCAATTGCGGCATATTGTTATATGGCGCTTGTACCGTTTATACAGCCGCCTATTATGAAGCTTTTGACAACGAAAAAAGAACGTATGATAGAAATGAAACAGCTCCGTGAAGTGTCAAAGGCGGAGAAAATCGTTTTCCCCATAGTTATCACGGCTGTTGTTTCGCTTCTTGTTCCGTCTGCGGCGGCACTTGTCGGCTCGCTTATGCTCGGAAATCTCCTTCGTGAATGCGGAGTTACGGAAAGACTCAGCAAAACGGTTCAGAATGAACTTATGAATATTGTTACAGTTTTTCTCGGCGTATCCGTTGGTGCTACAGCAACAGCTGAACGCTTCCTCAATCTTGAAACGCTTGCTATACTCATTATGGGTGTGTTTGCATTCAGTATCGGAACATCAAGCGGTGTGCTTCTCGCAAAGTTTATGAACCTGTTTTCCAAAAACAAGATCAACCCTCTCATCGGTTCGGCAGGTGTTTCCGCTGTTCCTATGGCTGCACGTGTTTCGCAGAAGGTCGGACAGGAGGAGAACCCCTCAAACTTCCTGCTTATGCACGCAATGGGACCGAATGTTGCGGGTGTTATAGGCTCTGCAATTGCGGCAGGCGTCCTTTTGCAGATACCCAATATGTTTTAATTTGAAAGGGGTATAATATGGCTAAAAATCCGTTAAAAATAACAGATACGATACTGCGTGATGCGCATCAGTCGCAAGCCGCCACAAGAATGAGGATAGAGGATATGCTCCCGGCTTGTGAGATACTCGACAAAATAGGTTTTTATTCCCTTGAATGTTGGGGCGGTGCGACGTTTGACTCCTGTATGCGCTTTTTGAATGAAGATCCGTGGGAAAGACTCCGCACACTCCGCAAGGCTCTGCCTAATACAAAGCTCCAAATGCTTCTCCGCGGACAGAATCTGCTCGGATATAAGCACTATGCAGACGATACAGTTGAAGCATTTGTAAAAAAATCCATTGAGAACGGTATTGATATAATCAGAATATTCGATGCACTCAATGATATCAGAAATATTGAAGCGGCGATGAAGTATACAAAGCAGTACGGCGGAACGGTTGAAGCGGCGATAAGCTATACAACAAGTCCTGTACACAGCCATGAGTATTTTGTTGAGCTTGCGTGCCGTCTTGAAGAAAAGGGCGCTGATATAATCTGTATTAAAGATATGGCAAACCTTCTTTTACCGTATGATGCATATTCACTTGTAAAGGCGCTTAAAGAAAAGATATCTGTTCCAATCCATTTGCATACGCACAACACATCCGGCACGGGTGATATGACGTATCTTATGGCGGCAATGGCAGGTGTTGACATCGTTGACACAGCACTTTCGCCGCTTGCAAACGGCACATCACAGCCCGCAACGGAATCGCTGGTTGCCACAATGGCATCAACCGAGCGTGATACAGGTCTTGATCTTGCACTTTTGAGCGATGCAGCATCACATTTCAGAAATGTTGCGAAAAATCTTAAAGAAAGCGGCTCACTTGACCCCAAAGTGCTTAATGTTGACACAAATACGCTTCTTTACCAAGTGCCCGGCGGTATGCTTTCAAATCTCATCTCACAGCTCAAGCAAGCAAATGCAGAGGATAAATATTATGAAGTGCTTGCGGAGATTCCACGCGTGAGAAAGGATTTCGGCTATCCTCCGCTTGTTACACC
>JAZNEN010000009.1:0-4720 GCA_045588615.1 Eubacteriales bacterium | reverse complement strand
AGAGGAGAATACTATCTTACCGTCTTTTATGTAGAGATTCCACAGCTGAGCAGCTGTTTTGTTGGAGTTATAAAGCTGTACCTTTGTGAGGTTTTCGGCTTTAGCGCCCTGAATGTCAAGTACCATACCGTGCTTTGCCATGTTTGATATAAGGTATGAGCCGTCTGCCTGACGTTCAAACTTCCACATTTCGCCCGGCTGATTCTTTACGTTGTAGAGATACAGCTCGGAATAACGGTTGCTTATGCGCTTACCGCCTGCGCTGATAGTGGAGTAGAACACGTCACCAAGGTCGGATTTTGCAACCTTGTCGAAATGGCTTGCAGATGCGTTGATAGATACCTTTGATATGAGGAACTTCTGTGTTATAGCATCGTCAAATTCAGCAAGGGCTATATTTGTATTATTTGAAACGCTGGGAGATGCGGCTGACATAACGACACCGTTTGAATCCGATGCGTAAAGTATGGAATGTACTCCGTCACCTGCATCAACGATGTACCACTTCTGTCCGGGCGAGCCGCTTTCTGTGAATATCTTGACGTCTGTACCGGGAACGGAAGCAGCGCTGAGGTCGAGAACCATATTGTATGCAAAGTTCTTGATGGTGTACGAGCCGTCTGTGTTGCGTGTGAAGTGCCACGTCTGTTCGCCTGACATATTCTTCTTGTATGCTACAACACTGTGTGCACCGCTGTACTGAGGCGTAATTGCTTTGTCTGTGTACATAATGTCTATCGTTGCATAGAAATCTGTACCGATGTTAAGAGGCTGTCTGTCTTCAAGCGGAACGTCTGTTATTTCCGTGTCGGGCATTATGACAGGATCTGCCATAACAGCGGACACGATAAGGCTCAGATCATCATTTGTGTACTTGCCGTCACGGTTGAAGTCGAGCGCTTCGTATGAGCAAAGATCGTCGGGCTTGTTGAGCAAATATTTCTTTGCTCTGACAACGTCAGCACCGTTTATCTTGCCGTCGCATGTAAGATCACCCTTTACAACCAGCGGATATTCCGCATACGTAGCGATGTCAACGAGCGTAAAGCCTGTAGAAACGATGCTGTTTTTGGACAATGCCTTACCGCCGTTATCCTTTATGTAACAAGCCTCTGTGAATGAGTCTGTTATGTAGTAAGCCTTCGTACCTGCGTCAATGTTCACGACCATATTGTTTTTGATCGTGATCGTGCTTCCACTGACGGGAGTCGGTGCTTTGACGGTTATTGCTTCGGCAGTTTTTTCGGCAAGCTCATTTACAGAGGAACTCAACGCCGCACATACCGAAGCGAGTACAAAAGATAAGAGCAAAAGCGTAGAAACTGTTTTAAATATAAAATTTTTCTTTTTCATTTTTAATTTTTCCGACACAGGTAAGTTTGAAACCTGCAGTCAACTTTCTGGATGTTTTGGGTTTGTTTTATCAAAATTGCCTGAAGTGTTAGATCAATTCGATATGTTTTAACAAAAGTTATGTAGGGGCGTTATTTCCGCACGGCTGAATTTCACTTTACTGTGCGGACGGTTGGGGCGCCCCTACTTTTGATCATTTTAAATCAATTGATCCGATTTAATAAAGAGCGCGTGGAACGATCAGTCTTCGCTTCTCTTTTTTGCTTCGTCTTCAATTATTTTCTGTGCAATATTTGCAGGTGTTTCCTCGTAACGGAGGAATGAAAGCGTGTAGCTTCCACGTCCCTGTGACATTGCACGGAGTGCTGTCGTGTAATCTGCAAGCTCACCCATAGGAACTTCGGCTTCAACCATCTGATAACCCTTCTTTCCTGTGTGCGTCATACCGAGGACTCGTCCGCGGCGCTTCATAATAGTGCTGAGAACGTCACCAACGAGCGCATCGGGGACAGTTACGTTCAAAGCACCGACAGGCTCAAGAATGATGGGATTTGCTTTTTTCATACCTTCCTTGTATGCAAGGTTTGCCGCAAGCTTGAACGACATTTCCGATGAGTCAACATCGTGGTAAGAACCGTCGTAAAGATCCGCCTTGAGCGATACCATCGGGAATCCTGCAAGTACACCCTTCTGCATTGCTTCTTCAAGTCCTTTTATAACTGCGGGGTGGAAGTTCTTCGGCACTGAACCGCCGACACACGACTCTGTAAATTCAAGTCCTTCGCCGTCACCGGGTGCAAATCTGATCTTTACGTGACCGTACTGACCGTGACCGCCCGACTGTTTCTTGTGCTTACCTTCGCAGTCGACGCTCTTCTTGATAGCTTCTCTGTAAGCTATGCGAGGCTCGGAAAGATCTACATTTACACCGTAACGCGAAGCAAGCTTTGCAATCGTTACATCAACGTGTATATCACCGACACCCGAAAGCACGAGCTGCTTTGTTTCAGCATCGTTTACGAAGCCGAGTGTAAGGTCTTCTTCGAGAAGTCTTGTAACACCCTGAGATATCTTGTCTTCGTCGCCTTTTACCTTGGGAGCAAGGGCGACTCTGAGATAAGGTTCTTCGTATTTTATCTTTCTGTAGGGATCTGCATTGGGATTTGCGGAGAATGTATCGTTTGTGTTTACTCCCGCAAGCTTTGTTGTAACACCGATATCACCTGTGTAAAGGGAGTCTACCTCTTTGAGCTCCTTACCCCTTATTGTGTAGATGTGTGCAAACTTTTCGGACACACCTGTTTCAGGGTTGGTGAGTGTATCGTCACGGTTGAGCACGCCGCTCATTACCTTGAAGTAAGACATTTTACCTACAAACGGGTCTGCAACTGTCTTGAATACAAATGCTGCCGTGGGATTATCGGGAGATATTTCACAGCTTATAACTTCGCCGTTTCTTATTACCTTTTCTTTTTCTCTTGCAAAAGGTGAAGGGAAGTATTCAATGATGTTATCCATCAAATTATCAATACCCCACATCTTTGTTGCCGCGCCGCATATAACGGGGGCGATCGTACGTCCGACGAAACCTATGTGAATTGCCTGAATAGCTTCTTCACGGCTTATCGGTTCACCTGCGCAGTATTTATCCATAAGCTCTTCACTTGTTTCCGCAATGGATTCATAAAGCATATTGCGGTATGAGTGAGCAATGGGGGCGTAAGCGGGAGGAATTGCCGACTCTGTGTGCTTACCTTCCTTGTCAAATACAGTTACGCACATATCTATAAGATCGATAAAGCCCGTAACCTTTTCACCGTCGATAAGCGGTATCAGAACGGGACAGACGGAAACGCCGAATGCATCTCTTATTTCCTTGAATGCACGTGCAAAACGGCATTCATCATCATCGAATTTATTGATAAAGAACGCTCTGGGAACTTTGTTTTCGACTACCTTTTCCCACGCGAGCTCCGTACCTACTTCAACACCTGCTTTACCGTCAACAACGATTATTGCACTTCCCGCAACACGGAGCCCCTGCGAAACTTCGCCGCAGAAATCAAGATATCCGGGAGTGTCTATTATGTTGATCTTTTTGCCCTTCCATTCAACGGGAGCGACAGACAGGGAAATTGAAAAGCCTCTTTTCTTTTCTTCGGCATCATAATCGAGCACGGTATTTCCTTCGCTGACCTTTCCCAAGCGGTTCGTTGCTTTGGTGAAATAAAGCATAGCCTCAGCAACGGATGTTTTGCCATGTGATGAGTGACCTATCAAACATACATTACGAATATTGTTGTTCATAGATATATTCCTGCCTTTCTAAGCAATAATTGTTAGCGTATAATTTGCATATATACATTATACTGTATTATTGTTAGTTATGCAATACCTTTCGGTTTATTTGAAATGTCAAATGCATAGAAATTTTTTCTTAAAAATTGTGCAAAATGCACAAAACGGTTATGCATAATCTTACAACGCATAACTGTTTTGTATAATTTTTGCTTTTGTTACAACTTAATCTATGGGTCTATAAGCAAATCTGAATTCGGCACCCGAACCTGACAAAGGCTCAACAGACGGCTGTGTTGACTGAAGTCTTTTGTCAGAGCCTGCATCGTATCTGTAAAAATTATTGCGTGAAGCGGGACCGGCACAGATGAATACGTGCTTGGGATAATCCTTCAAATATTCCGGAACGGGGATGCTTTGGCTGTTTCCGACAAAGATTATGTCGCCTGCCTTGACTTCTGCTTCATCTGTGATCTTTTCAAATTTAAGATTTTTCAAAAGATTTTCGATGGGGTTTGTTGTGTAAAGTGTAAAGCCCTTTGTGGCAGGCTGCCTGTTGGTGTAAAATCCCGCATCATAAAGTGTCCAGCCCACAAATCTGTCGCATGATACGATCTTTTCGGTTTTGTCAAGTGCGGGGTTAACGCTTGCATCACCGTATTCATATTTATCGTCACGCATGATGTCAGCGTTTATTTTTGCATGGTAAAGTATTTTTGCTGCCGAAAGCGTGGGGCAGGGATTGTATGCAAGATTTCCTTCTGAATCAAATACAACATAGCCAAGCTGTGCCATATCATCAGCGGCGGATTTTGCTTCATCAAGTGCCATATATTCACCGCCTTGCTGAGTTTCTTCCTTGTTGTAGGGCGATCTTATAAAATATGTAAGTTCCATTTTTTCCTCCGTTTGTGCATCTGTTTCGGGTGTTCCTGTTTCTGCGGCGGATACATCAGCCGCCGTGTCCGTGTCTTTAGATGTATCTGCGCAAGCACACAGTAAAAGCGACGATGCGATGAGCATGATAAGTATTTTCTTTTTCAAATTACTATACTCCTTGAATGTTATT
>JAZNEN010000008.1:0-4434 GCA_045588615.1 Eubacteriales bacterium | reverse complement strand
GAATGTCTGCGCGATCGAGGGAAATTTCGACGACGCTCAGACCGGTGTCAAAAAAATATTCTCCGACCGTGAGTTTGCCGAAAAGCTCAACGAAAAGGGCGTTTTCCTCTCCAGCGCAAACTCGATAAATCTCGGACGCCTCGCTCCCCAGATAGTTTATTACGTTTCGGCATACTGCGACCTTATAAACGAAGGAAAGCTTAAAAACGGCGAGACCTTCAACGTGTGTGTTCCGACGGGTAACTTCGGTAATATCTTTGCCGCATATATCGCAAAGCAGATGGGACTTCCCATAGGCAGACTTATATGTGCTTCAAACCGCAACAACATTCTTTCAGACTTCCTTACAACAGGCGTATATGACAGAAGAAGAAAGTTCTTCCAGACAATGTCGCCGTCAATGGATATCCTCATTTCCAGCAACCTTGAAAGACTTCTTTACCTCATTTGCGGTGCCGAAAAGACAGCAGAATATATGGCTCGCCTGAATTCAACGGGCAAGTATAAAATAGAACTTGATGAACTCAACAAGATAAAGGAAACATTCGTAGGATATTACGCAAACGAAGCGCACACAATGGATGAGATAGGCTTCGTTTACGATAAGGTTAAGTATCTTTCCGACACACACACAGGTGTTGCGCTGTACTGTGCAAGTAAGTTCCGTTACTACAACAACGAAAACATGGTAACGGTAAGCACAGCAAGCCCCTACAAGTTCGCTAAAGACGTTCTTTCCGCTGTCGGCGGTGAGGCTGACGGTGATGAATTTGCACCTCTTTACGAGCTTAACAAGCTCACAGGTGTTGAAATTCCCGCACCTCTTGCAACACTTAAAGAAAAAGAAGTGCGCTTCACAACTGTAATTTCACCTGATGAAATGGCAGAAGAAACACTTAAAATACTTTCATAAGCATAATTACGGAGAACGAAATGGGAAAAAAGATCAAAGACGAAAGAATAGATTTTCTGTTTGAAGGTATACTCAGCTTAAATTCCGTGGAAGAATGCTATGACTTTTTTGAAGACCTCTGCACTATTGCCGAAATTCAGGAAATGTCAAAACGGCTTCACGCCGCAAAGATGCTTTATAACAACTCGGTTTATACGGAAGTATCCGAGGAAACAGGGCTTTCAACAGCGACGATAAGCCGTGTTAACCGCTGTCTTAAATACGGCACGGACGGATATGTGAACGTGCTTGAAAGGCTGAAAAAGTGAACGGGCAGTACGAAGTAATATCCGAGATATACGACGAGCTGTCAGGGGTTGATACTGACAAATGGGCTGAATACATAAACGGGTTGTTAAAAAAGCATTCGACAATACCGTGTGAGCTTGTGCTTGATGCCGCCTGCGGCACGGGCAAGCTGACAGCAAAACTTGCCGAAATGGGATATGATATGATAGGGCTTGATATTTCTTACGGTATGCTCTCTGCAGCACGTGAAAGATGCCCCATGAATATCCTGCTTTTAAATCAGGACATGAGAAATTTTGAGCTTTACGGAACAGTATCAGCCGTAATTTCCTGCCTTGACAGTGTAAATTATCTTGATGCTGACGGTGTTTTTGAATTTTTCTCTTGCTGTCACTTATATCTTGACCCTGACGGACTTCTCGTCTTCGACATAAACACGGAATACAAATTCGAAAACATATACGGCGAAAACGATTTTATTTTAGAAAATGACACAGGTGAGCATCTGCTTGCATGGAGCTGCGGATTTGACCGCAGCAAGAAAAGCTGTCTTTTTTCTCTTTCGCTTTTTTCAAAAAACAAAAACGGAACTTACACACGGGAAGACGAACAGCAGACAGAGTACTGCCACAGCGATGATTTTATAAAAGCTACGCTTAAAAAATGCGGATTTGAATTGCTGGCTGTATACGGCGAGCTGTCAGATACAGCCCCCTCCCCCACATCACAGCGTGCACATTACGTCTGCCGTGCGGTAAAAGGATAAAAACATGAACTCAACAATTTTACGTGCTATGACAAGATGCGGACAGGCCCGCATTATGGTCATAAATTCAACAGATATAGTAAACAAAATGATATCATACCATCACACAACACCCACAGCGTCAGCTGTGCTCGGACGTGTTATGACGGGTGCTTCTCTTATGGGCTGTATGCTCAAAGACAAGGGCAACAGCATAACGCTTACATTCAGAGGCGACGGACCTGCGGGAATGGTTATGGCAGTTGCCGATTACAAGGGTAACGTCAAGGGCTGTATACAGAATCCCGGTGTGGATATTCCGCTTAAGCCAAACGGTAAGCTCGATGTTTCGGGTGCTATCGGCGGAGGTGTTATGCAGGTAGTAAAGGATATCGGACTTAACGAGCCTTATATCGGTATTTCCGAAATAAGAAGCGGAGAGGTAGCAGAGGATATTACCGCATACTTTGCGGAAAGTGAGCAGGTGCCCACGCTTCTTGCCCTCGGCGTGCTTGTCGATACAGACCTTTCGTGTAAGGCTGCAGGCGGTGTTATAATTCAGCTTATGCCGGGTGCCGGGGATGAAATAATTGAAAAGCTTGAAAAAAATGCAATGGCTCTTTCAAACGTATCAAAGCTCTTTTCCGACGGTCTTTCGAATGAAGAAATACTCGATTTAGCTATGACAGGTATTGAATATGACTTATTCGATGAAATTGACGTCGGATACGTTTGCGACTGCTCCGTTGAAAGAACTGAGCGTGCCGTAATTTCCATCGGAAGAAAAGAACTTGAAGAAATATATAAAACACAGGAAAAGATAGAAGTTACTTGCCGTTTCTGTGATAAAAAATACTATTTTGAAAAAGATTATATATTAGGAAGGATCGAAGACGATGAGTGAAGATGTTTATTCAATCCCCCTGTCCTCTGTTGTGGACGAATTCTCCCTTGAAAAAATATTTATTCCCGAAAAATATGAAAGCATCGTTGTAACACGAAGTGAATTGAACCGTCCCGGACTTAAGCTCTCGGGGTTTGACGATCTGTTCGATCCCAGAAGAATACAGATAATCGGCAGGGTGGAATATGAGTACATACAAAGTCTGCCTGAGGAAAACCGTGCGCACGCATTTGAAAACGTGGTACGTGAGCATCCCGTTGCCGTGATAGTAACAACTGACCTCCCAATATCGGATGAACAGATAGCGCTTTGTAAAAAATACGATGTTCCCCTTTTCCGCACACACAGCCAGACATCATCATTCATGGCGGCGCTTATCGCATCGCTCAATATTTCCCTTGCGCCCCGTGTTACACGCCACGGTGTATTTGTCGAGGTATACGGCGAAGGTATACTCATACTCGGTGACAGCGGAATCGGTAAGAGTGAAACCGCAATTGAGCTTGTAAAAAGAGGTCACCGACTGATAGCCGATGATGCGGTTGAGATCAAGCGTGTTTCGGCAAAATCACTTGTAGGCTCCGCGCCCGAAATAATCCGCCACTACGTTGAGCTCCGAGGTATCGGCATCATCGACGTACGCAGAATATTCGGTATGGGTGCTGTCAAGATGTCGGAAAAGATCGACCTTATCATCAAGCTTGAAGCTTGGGTACAGGGCAAAATGTATGACCGTTTCGGACTTGAATCGGAATATACCGACATTTTAGGCATTGACATTCCCTCAATAACAATACCCGTACGTCCGGGTAGAAACCTGGCTGTCATAATTGAAATTGCCGCAATGAACCACCGTCAGAAAAAGATGGGCTTCAACACAGCGGTCGAATTCAACAAAAAGCTGATGGGACAGTTCAGCGACGAAAACAGATAAATACAAAACCGAGGTGCGAAAGCAGCTCGGTTTTTAAAATCAAAAAACTTGACAATTAACCGTTAACGTGATATACTTATTTCGCTACACAAAATTTAATTAACAAGTCGTCAGGAAAGCTCTCTTTTCATAGAGGGTTTTGTCTGCATACATATTGGTCATAATGAATTTAGTAAAATCGCTAATTTCACTTGACCAATATGCTGAATTTTCTGCGATTTGTTAAGTTTTGTGTAGCAACAATCGGAGTTTGCGTTTTTCGGTGTGCATAGCTTCGGTTGTGCACACTTTTTGTTTTATATCCATTTTATTCGACGCACATTGTAGGGACAGGCGTCCTCGGCTGTCCGTTTGATACCCGTTTTTGTTCTTTTATGCGGACGTGCAATGCACGCCCCTACGGGTGATCAATGAAAAAACATTATCGTCCATCTCATTCGACGCACATTGTAGGGACAGGCGTCCTCGACTGTCCGTTTGATACCCATTTTTGTTCTTTTATGCGGACGTGCAATGCACGCCCCTACGGGTGATCAATGAAAAAACATTATCGTCCATCTCATTCAACGCACATTGTAGGGACAGGCGACCTCGACTGTCCGTTTGATACCCATTTTTGTTCTTTTATGCGGACGTGCAATGCACGCCCC
>JAZNEN010000007.1:0-15739 GCA_045588615.1 Eubacteriales bacterium | reverse complement strand
TCGCTCAGAGATTTCAGATAGAGAGTAAATATTTCGACAAATTATTATACTTGAAAAACGATGTATACTATGATATTATTAAGTGTAATTAGTTTTATTATTAAAATAAAGTCGATGTGGAAAGGGAGTATATTCTGTGCGTCGAGTAAGAAATTTAAAAAACAATTTTAAATTTAAAAAATATCCTTTTGGGGAAATCGATGAAAGTGCGCTTTTGGCGGAATTTGACGATTCTTCATGGCGTAGCGTTTCAGTGCCTCACGACTGGGGAATTGAAGGCGAATTTTCCCCCGATAACGATCCGTCATTTACAATGATAGTGCAGGACGGCATGACGGAGGCTGTAAAGCACACGGGACGCACGGGCGGTCTTCCGACCGTCGGTGAAGGAATATACCGCACGTGGGTTGAGCTTGATTGTGTACAAAGTACCTTTCTGCAGTTTGACGGCGTAATGAAAGAAAGCCGTGTTTATATAAACGGTCAGTTGGCAGGCGGCTGTCATTTCGGGTATTTGTCATACGAAGTTGATATTACAAAGTATGTCAAAAAAGGCTTGAACCTTATAGCCGTTCACGCAATAGTTCCGCCGGATTCCTCCCGCTGGTATTCCGGTGCAGGGTTCTACCGAAACGTACGCCTTGTGACAAAACCTGAAAAACACATACGCTACAACGGTGTTTGTATAAAGCAGGTGAACTGTGAAAAAGATTCGGCACTGATCGATATCTCTGTTGATACTGTAGGATGTGAAGGCTTTACCGCAGAGCTCACTTCCCCTGACGGTAAAATAACCGCGATTTCCTCGGAAAATAATACACTTTCATACAGAATAGCTACCCCGATGCTGTGGGATATAAATGAACCCAATCTTTACCGCTTGAAAATAACAGTTGCAAGCGGTGACTTTGAAACGGTGAGATTCGGTATAAGAAATACTGAATTTACAAAGGATGGCTTCTTTCTTAACGGCAGATATCTGAAGCTTAAAGGTGTTTGCCTTCATCACGATATGGGCTGTATCGGCACTGCTGTCAATGTGTCAGCACTTTCGCGTCAGTTGGATATTATGCAAAGTATGGGCGTGAATGCTGTGCGCACCAGCCACAATCCGCCCGCGCCTGAATTGCTTGAGCTGTGTGATGAGCGCGGATTGCTTGTTATCGATGAGTTTTTTGACGAATGGACAGTTGCAAAGGTTGAAAACGGATACCGTAAGGACTTTGATGCCCACGCACTTTCTGATATTTCAAATATTATACACCGTGACCGAAATCATCCATCGGTCATTATGTGGTCAATAGGTAATGAGATAGGCGAACAAGGCTCCCCTGACGGGTGGAAGGTGGCGCGTATGCTTACCGATGCTGTTCACGGTATTGATTCAACCCGTCCTGTGACAGTCGGATGTGACAGATACCCCGACTGCATTGACAACGGTATTGCATTCAATGTCGATATTTTAGGGCTTAATTACAAGCCTCATACCTATAAAGATATAAGGAATAAATATCCCGGTTTGATGCTTTTCGGAAGCGAAACAGCCTCGTGTATTTCGACAAGGGGGGCTTACGAGCTTCCCGCAGAAGTCAATATAGGCGAGGTCAAAAACGATGATCTCACTGTTTCGGATTACGGACTTTGCGCCCCGCCGTGGGCATATTATGCCGAAAGAGAGCTTTCGGCACAACAGGACTGCCCGTTTGTTATGGGTGAATTTGTCTGGACGGGATTTGACTATCTCGGTGAGCCGACGCCTTATTATACGGAGTGGCCGTCAAGAAGCAGTTACTTCGGCGCAGTGGACATGGCAGGACTTCCCAAAAACAGATATTATCTTTATAAATCAGCGTGGACTGATATTCCCACACTTCACATTTTCCCGCATTGGAATTGGGAAGGCAGGGAGGGAAGCACGGTTCCTGTTCACATTTACACCAATTATGACGAGGTGGAGCTTTTCATAAACGGTGTGTCTCACGGAAGAAAGCGGAAAAGCAAAGAGGGAAATGATATAGAACGATTCCGACTTATATGGAACGACACCGTTTATACACCCGGTGAAGTGTGCGCAGTAGCATATAAAAACGGAAAAGAGGTACAGCGCAGGGTTATCCGCACGGCGGGAGCTCCTCAAAAAATCGAGCTGTCAGCGTATTATAAAAGCATTAAAGCTGACGGTGAATCTCTAAATTATATAACCGCTGTAATTGTTGATAAAGACGGAAATGTTTGTCCCAATGCTTCAAACCGCCTTACATTTTCAGCTGTCGGCGGTGCTTTGGTATACGCAACAGATGCAGGTGATCAGAGGGAAACAGAAACATTCTTAAGGTGTGATAAAAAAGCACTTTCGGGTATGCTTGTCTGCTGTGTAAAAAGCAACGGGAAAAAAGAAACTGCAGTTGTTTCGTGCTTCGGTGAAGGACTTATATCGGGTGAAGTATCGTTTGATGTTTTATAAAACGCAAAAAATATTGTAACGTTTCAGCCTTTTCATAATCTTATATACGAAAGGACGGTGATGATGTGACAGAGTTCGAGAAGCTTTTTGAAGAAAAAAGAGAGTATATTTTTAAGTACTTAATGACACTTTCAAAGGACTATTCTTTAGCTGAGGAGCTGACACAGGAAACCTTTTTCCGTGCGTATATGAATTTTTCCTCTTTAAGGGATAAAGAAAAAGCATCTGTGTGGCTTTGCAGTATTGCAAAAAATACGTATTTTGCCCACTGTAGTGAGCAAAAGAAAAAGCACACCGCCGATGTACTTGAAAATATGAGCGACGGCGAAAGCATCGAGGAAACATTTATCGACAAGGAGCTTTCGCAAAAAGCGCTTATATGCTTGCATGAGCTTGAAGAACCGTACAAGGAAGTCTTTATGCTTTCGGTATTTGGTGATTTTTCCTTGAAGGATATCAGCGCACTTTTCGGCAAAAGCGAAAGCTGGGCACGTGTCACATTTTACCGTGCAAAACAAAAACTTTCGGAAAGAATGAGGTAATGAAATGAACTGTAATGTTGTAAAAGACCTGCTTCCGCTGTATATTGACGGCTGTTGCAGTGAAGAGTCCGCACGCCTTGTCTGTGAGCATCTTGAAAAATGCGATGCGTGTAAAAAAATCTATGATGATATGAACACCCCGACAGAGGTATCGGAATCAAAGAAAAGCAAAAAAATGCTCGGCAGACTCAATGAGTGGAAGGCTTCTGTTATGCAATCGGCGCTTTTATTTATCTCCTTTGCGCTTATAACCGTCGGTGTTGCATTTGAAGCGAAAACACCATCAGGGCTTATGAACGGATTTTGGGCATCAAATCTTGTAATACCTGCAACCGGTTTTATGCTTTCGCTTGCAAATTGGTATTTTGTGCGCCTTTATAAAAACAGAAAAGCTTTTTCAAATGTTTCATCACTTTCATCGCTTTGTATAACTGTGGGCGCTTATATATGGTCGCTTTTCCATTATGGGGTAGATGTGATGTCGCTTTTTGTGAAGAATAATGTTGATGCTAATATGGAAATAATACACTCAATATTTCTTTTAAACGGTATCGGTATTTTGCTTATGTTCGTATTTTGTATTCTGTCAAAGGTGTTATCGGATAAATACGCAAAGATGCTCGGCAAAGAGTGAATATGAAAAAGGCAATATCTTTTTTGCCCTTTGCGCCGGGTATATTAAGTACGCTCATCATCGTCACAGCTTTGATTTTTGAGTGTGCAGGGTATAATATCGGAATTTTCGGTATACCGCTTTTTCAGACTATTCCGTATCTTGGGCTTGTTTTACTGTGCTGTACTTTCTTTTTGATATATAAGCACGGACGCGGTACGGTTATTAAAACGGTTTTTGCAATATTATCGCTTTTGTGTATCTGCTTTTTATGCGTTATTCTGTTTTTTCGGCTTCTTTTCGGCAGCTTCGGCGAAAATACTGTTGTGATGACCGTGGAATCACCAAACAAAGAATATTATGCCGAGGTGATTGACAGCGATCAAGGAGCACTCGGCGGTAACACATTTGTTGACGTATATGAGAAAAGTATTATAGAAACACCTGTTTTGACTGTTTGTAAAAAGCCGAAGCGTATCTATTCAGGCAAATGGGGCGATTATAAGAAAATGCAGATATACTGGAAAGACGACACTTGCTTGGTTATAAATTTGAAAGAATATGAGATAGAATAATACACATATCCCCAAAAGCACGGCAATGTCTTATTTGCCGTGCTTTTTGATATATGTACTATGGCATGTGATGAATAAGGCGGATTTACGCCTGCACAAGCATATATGAAACTAATATCACAAGTTTTATCTGATTCACTAATTTTAATAGTTGCTATCACTAAATGTGACATTGAAAGACTGTTTTTTACGTGTTATAATACAGTCAAAGAGAGGCGCTTCAAAAATTATGAAAGGGAATAATATGAAATTGAATTTTGCTGAAAATCTTAAACAATTACGCAAAGAAAGCGGTATCACGCAGGAAAAGCTTGCGGATATATTGGGTGTTTCATCTCAATCAGTGTCACGTTGGGAGTTGAGTATATGCTATCCCGACTTGGAAATGTTACCGTCAATAGCAAATTATTTCGGAGTCACGGTTGACAGTCTTTTGTCCAATGATATCAATTCAAAAGAAAAAGACCGTGAGATATTTGAAGAAACTATTGATACACTTTCCGATGATACTACCGAATGTATAGATTTTGTTATGGAATACTGTCTGAAGTATCCTCAAAATGATTATTATTCATATCAGCTGATATACGCTATAAAACGGTATGCTGTAGGCGACAGAGCAAAAACAGAAAAATATATGCCGTGCTTATTAAAAAATGTCCAAAGACTCCTCGAAACACAGTACCGTAATGCGTCCATTCAATTTATGGTTATGCTCTGCGATGAAAATGAGATTAATAAATGGCTTAATATGACACCTTACAACGGATCGTTCAGCCGAAGAAATTGTCTGATATCTCGTGCTGTTGCAAGAAAAGAGTGGGAAAATGGGTATATACAGCAGGGATTGAAAATGTTGGAAACTTTTGCTGTTCAATTGGACAGCCGTTGTCCCGATTCATTCGGACCGCACAAAAAGGCATTATTTCAAATGAAAATTCTTGATATGATCAAGTCTTTAGGTGATACAAACGGTGTTCCCGACGGATGGAAGCAGTTTTATGCATATAAACAGCTTGTTTTGTCGGCTTGCCTGTTTGCTTGCGGCGAAACAGAAAAAGCGTGGGAAAATTTTGATTCGGCAATAGAGCAGAGTAAGTATACATTTTCTTTGAAAAATCAATGGCTGGATATCGGAGGGGAGATTTTTTCAAACATAAAAGTAGATAAGATGTGGAATTACGCCATAGATGAAAATGGACAAAGGCATAAGCTGTTTGGTATAGTCAATTATTCTTTCGGTGATATGAAAGCCATCGCCGATCTTCTTGCAGATCCCCGATGGGTATGGTTTGATTCCGTAAGAAGAACACCGAAATATATACAGGCTGTGAAATGGATCAAGACGGCACAAGATCAAATGCTGAAAGAAGAATGAAAACAAAAAATGACATCTCAAAATGAGGTGTCATTTTTGATTTGTTAAATTGTGCCTGTTACCGTCAGCGTGCTTACGCCGGGAACGACTACAACAGCGCCCGTTTCGGGATTGGTTGTAAATGTTGCGGCGGGTACTGTTATCTCGCCTGCTGTTGTTGTAAAAAGTCCCGTTGTTTCATCGTAGGTGTACTGTGTGCCCTCTGTCCACGATGTGCCGTTAAATGTTACGATTATATCGGTCAAAATGGGATCAAACGTATCTGTTATTACAGCGTTTGCAGAAGCGTCAGCGGGTGTATTGCCATAGTTCTGCAAAAGGAATGTGTAAGTTACCCTGCTGTTTTCTGTTACAGGGGTCGGCTGAATGCTCTTTGTAATCGTAAGATTTGGTTCGTTTTCGGGTGTTACAGTTTCGGAAACAATGATAGGTGTGGGGATTCCGTTACCGTCAACCGTTGCTGTATTTGTAATGCTTCCCAATGTGTCAAGCGGTGCGAATTGGTTGACCTGTGCCTCGTAAACGATTATCAGGTTGCTGTCTGCAGGTAATGTTATACCGCTGAAAACGAGAGGCGGGCCTGCATTTACAACAGGTGCTGGCTGAAGAACGCCGTTTATATACATACGAACAGAGCCGTCTGTGTATGTAAGCGGATAAAGTGTTTCAGTTCCTACAGTATACGCACCGAGGTCGTCTGTTACGGAAAAATCAGTAATTGCAGCAGCGCCGGAGTTTACTGCGCTTATAACGTATGTCACATCCTCGCCGAGAGTGTAATCGGTAGACAAAGCTGTTTTAGCGGCTGACAATACTTCAAGTATCTCGCCCACAGCGACGTTTGAGCTGATGACGGAGTTGTTGTATGTCAACTGCGCCTGATTTGTAAATTGTGCCATAATATCTCCTTAAATATCATATTTCGGGCTTATGCCCACTTATATGATATGCATCATTACGGCATATGTGACGAAATTTGTCGTTAAAACACGGAGAGCTTTTCTTCCGCTTCTTCAACACCTTGGTAAGCCTCTAAAAGCTGTTCTTCGAGGTCTGTTTTTTCACGGTCAAGCTCCATCAGCTTCATATAGTCACAGGCGGAAACTTCGATTTCTTTTTCAAGAGATTCAAGCTTTTTTTCGGCTTTTTCTATAAAGTCTTTTGTTTTTTTGATATAATTTTCAAGCTTCCTTTTTTCGGCTTGATTTTTTTTGTTTTCAAGATACTGCGCCTTACTGTCGCTGACATTTTCATTTTTTTGTGATGATTGCACACCCGAATCAAGCTGTGAAAGGTACGAAATGTACGATTCGTAATTTCCGTGATGGTCAAGAATGGGCAAGCGTCCTATATCTATCACTCTGCTTGCAAGCTTTTTGATAAAATAGCGGTCATGCGAGACGGAAATAACAGTGCCTTCAAAGTCCACAAGCGCATTTTCAAGTGCTTCTCTTGTGGGAATGTCAAGGTGGTTTGTCGGCTCGTCAAGCAATAAAACGTTATTTTTTCTCATTATCAGCTTCGCCAGAGTAAGTCTTGCCTTTTCGCCACCCGATAAATTGCCAACGGTCTTCTTTATGTCATCGCCCTTAAATAAAAATAAAGCAAGGGCTGAACGTATTTCGGTCTGCGTTGCATTCGGAAATTCATCCCACAGCTCCTCAAGCACGGTCTTTGAGTCGCTGAGCTGTTGGTTTTCCTGATCGTAATAGCCGATACGTATATTATATCCGAACTCATATGTACCCGAATCGGGGTACATACGTCCGTTGAGGATTTTCAAAAGCGTACTCTTACCACTGCCGTTTTTACCCGTGATGAATGCAAAATCTCCTTTTTTGATAAGAAATGAAACATTCGAGAAAAGATGCTTATCCCCGAATGATTTTGAAAGCTTGTCAAGCTTCAAAACGTCCTGCCCGGATTCACTTCCTGCGTCAAACCTCATTCTTACGCTGTCAGGCAGTTTGTCAGGGGCTTCAAGCTTTACCATTCTGTCTATTGCTTTTTGACGGCTCTCTGCGGCAATTATATTTTTTTCTCTGTTCCAGCGCTTCTGCTGTTCAATAAACGCTTCCATATGCGCTATTTTGCGCTGTTGATTGTCATAGTGACGCTTTTGTATCTCGCGGTCTTTTTCCTTGGCTGTCACAAATGCGGAATAATTGCCGCCATACATCTTGCCTTTGCCGTATTCGATATCGAGAATTTTTGTACATATCTTATCAAGAAAATATCTGTCATGCGATACGGTTATCACCGTCTGCGACATTTGCGAAAGTATATCTTCAAGCCAGAAAAGCGTTTGCGTATCAAGGTGGTTCGTAGGCTCATCAAGCAGTAAAATGTCAGGCGGATTCAATATCAGCTTGCCGAGGGCAAGACGTGTCTTTTGCCCTCCCGACAGCACATTTACAGGCTTGTTGATGTCACTTTCCGAAAAACCGAGCTTTGAAAGAAACGACATTGCACGGCTTTTGTATTCAAATCCGCCGTCTTTGGCAAACTTTTCGTTCAGCTGGGTAAATGCGGAAATAACGCTTTCGTCGCCGTTATCAATGCGCATCTGAAGGGAAGCAATTTCGTTTTCTGTTTTGATAAGATTTTCATATGCAGTCAGCATTTCCTCGTATACCGTGAGGGATGACTCCAAAACAGCGTTTTGTGAAAGCATACCTACCGTTTTGTCTTTTGAAATGTATACATCTCCGCTTGAAGCTTCATACTGTCCGGTTATAATTTTTAAAAGCGAGGACTTGCCCGCGCCGTTTACACCAACGATGCCGAGGCGCTCGCCGTCATTGAGTGCAAAGCTGACACCGCACAGTATTTCTTCAACTCCGAAGGATAGTTTTATGTTATCACAGCTTACAGAAATCATTTTGTTGATCCTTTATCTGAATTGGTATGAATAGAGTTTTTTGTAAATTCCGTTTTCATTCTTCATAAGCTCCTCATGTGAGCCCGTTTCCGAAATTCCGTTTTTGTCAAGTACGATTATCTCATCAGCATTCTTGACGGTTGAAAGCCTATGCGCAACCACAAGTACGGTGCGTCCCTTTGTAAGCTCGTCAAGCGATGCCTGAACAAGCATTTCCGTTTCGTTGTCAAGTGCGCTCGTCGCCTCGTCAAGTATAAGCACGGGCGGATTGCGCAAAAACACACGTGCAATTGAAATACGCTGCTTCTGACCGCCTGAGAGTTTTATACCGCGTTCACCTACGTTTGTGTTATAGCCGTCGGGTAAAGTCATTACGTGCTCATGAATATTCGCACATTTAGCCGCTTTTATTATATCTTCATCTGTTGCATCGGGTGTTCCGTATGCGATGTTTTCTCGTATAGTGCCATTGAAAAGGAAAACGTCTTGCGATACGACACCGACAGCACTTCTCAGACTCTTACGTGAGAGCTTTGTTATGTCAATACCGTCAAAGGTGATGGTGCCGTCGGATATTTCGTAAAATCTCGGAATGAGGTTGCACACAGTTGTTTTACCTCCGCCTGACGGACCGACAAGAGCGACCGTTTTTCCGTGCGGAACAGTAAGAGAAAGAGAATTGATGACGTTTCTTGATTCTTTTGTGTCATCTGTATTATATGAAAATGTGACATTGTCAAAACATATTTCACCCTTTGGATCTGTAAGCTCAACAGCATTAACAGCTTCCTTTTCGGGTTCTGTTGCCATAATTTCGGCAAAGCGTGTAAAGCCGGTCATACCTTCCTGAAACTGCTCAAAAAGGGAAACAAAACGCTTTATAGGGTCAAGAAACATTGTTATGTAAAGAAAGAACGCTGTAAACTCACCGATATCTATGATACCACGGTAGAAAAATAAACCGCCTGCAAATATTACAGTGAGATAAAGAACATCGGAAAAGAACGTCATTCCCGAATGGAAAAGTCCCATCGCCCTGTATGCTTCACCTCGGCAAGACTTGAATTTTTCGTTTTCAGCATTGAACTTGTCAATCTCCGTGCCTTCTGCCGTGTAGGCTCTTGTTATGCGCACTCCTGCAATTGCTGTTTCAATGTTTGCGTTAACCTCGGCTATTTGCTCACGGCTTTTTTTGAAAGCAGAGTTCATAGACGATCGCATTTTAAAAGCGAAGAATATTATAAGCGGTACTGCAATAAAGATTATAAGTGTCAAAGGCAGGCATATCATTGAAAGAATGATAAACGAACCGATAAAAAGCACCAAAGCAAGAAAGAGATTTTCAGGCCCGTGATGCGCAAGCTCTGCAACATCAAAAAGGTCATTGATTATTCTTGACATTATTGCACCGGATTTGTTTTCGTCAAAGTACGAAAACGGAAGCTTTTCAAGGTGCGCAAAAAGATCACGGCGCATATCAGCCTGCATGCGCACACCGACTGTGTGACCGTAGTAAGCAACGCAGTAATTCAGTATACATTTGATGGCATATATGCACAGAAGCGCCAATGACCATACAATAAGCAGCCGTATCTTCTGATTTGGAACGTAGTCGTTTATGATATTTTTTGTTACCATCGGGAAAAATAAGTCCGCCGCGGCAATAAGAAAAGAACATACCATATCGAAAATAAACAGCTTCTTATGCGGTCCGTAATATTTTATAAACTGCTTGATAAGCTTCATTTTTCTTTAACTCCCTTAATTGTAACTGTGTATTTATCAACCAAATAGCAGGGCTTATACGCAAGCTTTGAGGTGCGAAGTCCCTCATCCCCCGTGTCATCCTCACGGTTTATATATACTGCACCCTTTTCTGCTGCAAAAGCGGAAAATTGACTTACCGTATACTGATAAAGTCCGCGGTATTCAGGAAGTGCCTTTTCAATGTGTGCGTACATCGTATCACCTATTACTTCACCTGCAGTAAAGGAAATGACCTCGCCGTTATAATAAACGGCAAGCCCGTCAAATCCGTACAGGCTGAAATTATCAATTACACGGATGACAGCATCAATTTCCTTCAGAAACGGTGTTGAATTTTTAACAGTTGTTTCTTTGTATTTTTTCATAAAGGTTTTTATGTTTTCAATGTCGGAATTGTCTATCTGCTTTGCGTATGCGGCAGAATACAGCTTTTTGAAAGCATTCAGATGATTTTTCTGTCCGTGATATTTTTTTCCCGAAAACGACATAAGATCGGAGGTTAAATATACGTAATCGCATATGTCGCGCTCATACTCTTTTTGAATCTCAAAGCGACTGTCAAGGACATTTATAAAGACGTTTGTCGCACCATAAAATTTGCATATGATCCCGTTTTTGATGCAATGGTTGTATATTTCAAATATCGCATCCGTTACGTTTTTTCCATATGGAACAGCAAACAGATTTTCACCTGATACAGTTATTCTTTGTATAAGGGTATCGTTTATGACTGCGTGGTGCGTGTCAAACTCATCAAACCACATAAATATACCGCCGACAGTACCGTCACAGCTTTCGGCATTTTTATTTGGCAGATATTTTTTAAATTCCTGAATATCTTTTAGTTCTGTTTTAATAAAATTTATCATATCAATTCTTCTCTTTCGACGGATAATTATAGCAGAACAATATTTCTGTGTCAAGTTCTTTTAATTTACCGAATGAAAATTTCATAAATACAATGTATAATTATTATAATAAAAGTACAGAGGTGTTGAAATGAACTGCAAAATAACGGTTATAGGAAGCTATATGACGGATTTAACTGTATACGCTGACCGTTTTCCTAATGACGGTGAGGCAGTACACGGAAACCGTTTTCATATGGCGCCGGGCGGTAAAGGCTCAAATCAAGCTGTTGCCGCACACAGAGCAGGAGCAGATGTTATATTTATTGCAAAACTCGGAAATGATAAATTCGGTTTTGATGCTCTTGAGTTTTACAGAAAAGAGGGAATTGACACGCGCTTCATAACACAAACCGACAAAGCGTCCACAGGGATGACATCTATTACCGTCAACACAACAACGGGCGAAAACAGAATGGTACTGTTTCCGGGTGCAAATTTGTTTCTTACGGCTGAAGATGTTTACAGAGCTGAAAAAGAAATTGCAAGCAGTGACATACTCCTTTTCCAAAACGAAACAAGCGAGGAAAGTATTTTGGCGGGAATGATGATTGCAAGAGAATATGGCGTTAAAACAGTGTTCAATCCCGCACCCGCAAGGGCAATACCGCAGGACTTCTTAACGCGTGCGGATTTTATAACACCGAACCAAAGCGAGGCGGAGTTTTATTCGGGAGTAAAGACTGACAGCGTTGACACAGCAAAGCTTGCGTGCAAGCGCCTTATGTTCAAGGGATGTGAAAATATCGTTGTGACGATGGGGGCACAAGGCTCATTTTACTACGGTGACTGCGGATATGTATACACACAGGCTGTAAAGACAGAAGCTGTCGATACAACAGGAGCCGGCGACAGCTTTAACGGTGCGTTTTGTGTCGCACTCGCAGAGAAAATGGATATAGAAGAAGCACTGAAATTTGCAAACTCTGCAGCGTCGCTTTGTGTCGAAAGACATAGAACGGCAGATGCAATGCCGTACCGTGGGGAGATAGAAGCGCACAAAATGGTGTACTATCCGACAGACCCGCGAAGAAAAAGATAAAAAAACAAAAAAAATTTCATTTAGGTGTTGACAAACGCAAAAAATTCTGATATAATACACAAGGTTCAGCGATGAGCCGTAAAATGAAAATTGCGGATTTGTGTAAGGGTAGCACAGCAGACTCTGACTCTGTATGTGAGGGTTCAAATCCTTCATCCGCAGCCAGAAAAAAGCACACATTTGTCTATCGGACAATGTGTGCTTTTTTCAACGAAATTTGCCCTTGCGGGCAAGTGAAATAGCTCCGCTGTGAAATATTTGCTTCGCAAATGTGAAATATTCGCTAACGCGAATGTGGGCAAATTTCATTTCACATTGCGACGAAGGAACAATATTTCACAATTCACGCAGTGAATTATTTCACATTCGGCATAAGCCGAATATTTCACTAAAAAACTTACCGCAACAAGTTGCGGATGATATACAAGACTACGCCTTGATTTATTTGCAAAAGTGTGATATAGTGATGAAAATAGAGATATTATAGCTAAATGAATTTTCGGAGGTTATTTATGAGGTCGGTTTTTATGAGATATCCAAACGGAAAGGCAAAGGCGGTGACGTTTAGCTATGATGACGGAGTGCCGCAAGATAAACGCCTCGCGCACCTGTTTGATCAGTATGGAATGAAGGCTACCTTTAATTTCAACTGTGAATACATGCGTAAAATCAACTTCACAAAGGAGCAGATCGATGAATATTTCCTCTCAAAAGGACATGAAATAGCAGTTCACGGAGCCAATCACAGGGCTAACGGAAACATGCGTGTGATAGAAGGTATTCGTGATGTGTTGGACTGCCGCTTGGAATTGGAAAAGAAATGCAATCGCATTATTCGAGGAATGGCATATCCCGACACAGGAATCACCCAAATGGGAAATTTTGTAAGATATGAGCAAATCAAACAGTATCTGACCGAATTGGATATCGCATATTCCCGAACCTTGGGTGCAGATAATGATTCTTTTATGCTTCCGCAGGATTTTCATGCCTGGATGCCGAGCGCACATCATAACAATCCTGAAATCATGGAATATATCGAAAAATTTTTAAATATTGACATTTCAGTAAATGTATATTATGCTGAACGAATCCCCCGTCTGCTCTATATCTGTCGCCACTCCTATGAATTTGACAATAACGATAATTGGAATCACATAGAAGAAATTTGTCAAAAGCTTGCAAATAATCCCGATATTTGGTATGCAACTAATATAGAGATATATGATTATGTTCAAGCTTACAGGAGTTTGATATACAGCGCAGATGGTTCTATGGTATACAATCCCACATTGCTTGATGTCTGGATAGATGCGGATAGGGTCATTTATAAGATAGAATCAGGAAAGACAATAAAGATCGGCGAAAATTGAGTCATCCGAGTTTGTTCGGATCTCATCTTGCAAGAATTGCGATGTAATTCCACACGGTTTAATCAAAGCCGCAAGGCTGTGACTTGATTTATTTGCAAAAACTATGTATAATGGAGCGAAAAAAGGCTGTTCCAAGAAGCAAAAAACAAAAGCGGTAATTGAAAAATATGCTAAATATAAGATAATTTGATGCAGGATATCACTAAAGGAGATATTTCTATGGGAAAAATCAAGATAGGTATTTTCGGCACAGGCAGAGGAAGAGATATATCGCACAACTTTGTAAAGCTTGGCTGTGACATCGTGGCAATTTGTGATTTTAATGCTGAGCGCTTACAAAATGCCGCACGAGGCTTTGGCGATTCCGTTGCGGTTTACTCCGATTTTGATTCGTTTATACAGCACGATATGGATGCGGTAATTCTTGCAAACTATTTTCACGAGCACGCACCGTATGCGATAAAATGCTTTGAAAAAGGAATCCACGTCTTTTCCGAATGTATCAGTAACGGCACCATGGCAGAGGGTGTTGAGCTTATAAAAGCATTTGAAAAAAGCAACAGCATATATATGCTTGCCGAAAATTATCCGCAGATGATATTCAACAGAGAAATAAAGCGTATATGCGACAGCGGAACGCTCGGCAAGATACTTTATGCAGAGGGGGAATATAACCACCCCGGTGATCCTAATGATACATCATTTTTAAAGACATATAACTATTTTGAAAAGCATTGGCGCAATTATTTGCCGAGGACTTACTATATAACCCACTCAATGGGGCCGATAATGCACGCAACGGGCGCAACACCCAAGCGTGTCACCGCATTTGCGTCCTTTGCGGGTGTTCAAGGGAATGTGCCTACAGCATCGCACGTCGGTGATCAGGTCGCTATTGTAATGACACAGAACGATGACGGCTCAATATTCAGGGTGACGGGCTGCGCAAGATTCGGCGCACACCACAATTCATACCGTGTCTGCGGTACAAATGGACAGATCGAAAATGTGCGTGGTACTGATGATATTATGCTTCGTTATAATGAATGGTCGAAGCCCGAAAACTCAAAGGCTGTCAATAATTACACCCCCGAATGGAACGATTACGAGGAAGAAAAGATAAAGCAAAGCGGTCACGGCGGAAGTGACTACATAACGGCACGAATGTTTATCGAATGTATAAAAGAAAATAAACAGCCTGAGCATCCGTTTGATATTTACAGCGCTGCCATAATGTCGTCCGTTGCAATCCTTTCGCACAGATCTGTGCTTGAGGGCGGTGTGCCGTATGACATACCCGATTTCAGAAACGAGGACGATTGCAAACGTTACGAAAATGACCGTGCAACACCGTTTTACACAACCGGCGGAGGTGCGCCGGACATCCCTTGCTGTTCTGTAACCGATTTTGCCCCTACAGATGAGCAGGTCGCCCTGTACCGCAAAAGCCTTAATATAGAATAAATAGGATTTGTAGGGGACGGCGCCCTCGACGTCCCGCAAGAAATAGGTTTAAACATATTATGATCTATGGTACACGTTGAATGAAACGATTTAAATAGGTATTTTATCGGTCGCCTGTAGGGGACATTCACGAATGTCCCGTGCAAAATTGTCGGAAATGGGATCGGTAACACCTAATCCGTCTTGACTGAAATCTATCAAAAATAATAAAGACTCTCGGAGGAGAATTTATCTTTCCGAGAGCCTTATTATTATTTTATTTCTTTTACTTTAGCCAAAATATTTTCGCTGTTTGGCTCTACAAATTCGACATCAATAGTTATAAAGGACTTATACCGATCGGAGTATTGATACACACCTTCTGCTTCGATGTAGACCTCGTTGTATTTTTTTGATCTTACATTGACACTCTTTGCTGTGCCGTCTTCTTCGATCCAATAGAAGGGACCTGTACCATCATACCAGCTGAAAATTACTTTTCCTTCATTGAGTTTATAAAATTTGCCTTCCACCATTGAATAATAATCCAAAACATCTTCTGATATCACTCTTCTTACAAAAAACAATTGGTCATTTTTTTCGTCTGCGAATTCAATATACCAATCTCTTGCATCAGGTACTCCTTGGGGAACTGTGTGCATTACACGGCTCTTTTTCCAGAAGAATGTTTTTCCGTCTGTGCGAATCATATCATTTTCTTCGCCCCAATCATCCGGATATTCTTCTTTGGAA
>JAZNEN010000006.1:0-6196 GCA_045588615.1 Eubacteriales bacterium | reverse complement strand
CTTGGCTCACAGAACGACATGGCTACGATCCGACTTACAAGCGTTTCGGGAACAAGCGTTTCGGGAATATCTGTTGTTTCGGGTCCGGTTTCGGGAGGTGTTTCATCCGCGAAAACAATGTTTTCAAAGAAGTCATCCTTCTTTTCGTCGACACCAACGGTTGTTCTGTAAAGTCCGAAAAATCTACAGCTCGTTCTTCCGTTTCTGATAACCTTCAGATTATATACATGTTGTGATTTATGGCAGTCAAAGCCTGCCTCTGCCATCTGAAATCCCGTTTTTCCGCCAAATCTTTCAAGCGGAATGTCCCAATCCATCCTGATCTGATTTTCTTCGTAATTGTGCAAATACGTTTTTGGTACATCCCATGTGCCGTACTTCTGTGCTGATTCGGGATAAGCATCGCTGTTCATAGATATCTCAATTGCTTCGGTTATCAAGTGTGCTGACAGCATATGCGCGCCGTGTCCGTATTCACCGAGCAGGTCATGACCTAAAAGAACATACGGCTTGAACCGTCTTATAAGCTCAACAATATACCCTCTGACTTCGTCGCAGTCATATACTTTTTTCGCCGTTTCAAGCTCAAACGTCGGTTTGTCGGGAAAATCAGATATCACAGGGTATGCTGTTATGCCTACCGTCCACATGCCGTTCAGCAGCTCGTGAGTTCTTACAGGCTCATTCCAATGGTTGGTGATATAAGCCACCTGCACACGCATTCCGAGTTCACCGCCGTAATACGGCATCGTACCGCCGAAATACAAATGATCGTCGTCGGAATGTGTCGGAAGCATCAGAAGGTCTGCCCTTTCACAAGGCGGATTCCATATCTGCACATCAGACGGTATTTCTCCTGCAGAAAACACACGCACATCGCACAGTGTTTTTCCGTCAGGCACATTTAATGTGATAAAATCACACAGATCATTCAGCTTGATAAACTCATGTATAAATCCGTTTTTGCCGTGCGTATACGAAACAAGCTCCTCATTAAGATACCAGATATCGGGAGGATTGTCCCAGATAACATAAACGTACGATATTTTTTCATTTTCGGATTCTATTCGTACTGTTCCGCCGCCGTCAAATTTTATTTTCGTTTTGTAGTTTGAATCCGTCAGCTTATCTGCATTTCCCAATGAAGTAACAGTTTTAGCGTCTGTTATCTCTCCGCCGAATGACGTCAAAGTAAAGACAGCACACAGACATACAAGCGTAAAAACAAACGCAAAGATCTTATTCATATATCTAAAATTCTTCCTTTGCATACTTGGTAAATATTATAACATAATATATATTAATATTTCTTTATGTAAATATAATTATAATTAAAATATAGTGCGAGGTTCTTTTCAAATCAAATCTCTGTTGCCACTGTACAGTAGGCGGACATTGAATCCACCCCTACGAATAATGCAGCAAACAAAGATTAACCCCGACAGATTTCAAAAACCTGTCGGGGCTTCAATTTATATCCAATATCCGTAAATGAGGTAATTACATAGACATAATAAACCAACGATACATACGAAGAAAACTGCTATGATTAATATTATCAGAAATATTCTTAATCCCTTACTGCGTATCTTTCCAATTTGATCTAATGCACTATCAGGTATCAATTCCGATATGACGGTAAGTATAATTTCTAAAATATATTCCATATTACCTACCCATATTTTCTGCAAACTTTGACATGTTTATCGCAGGTTTCGCCGTTATATTACAAAGGATTCGGGTACTCTATTCTTCTGTATAAAAGCAATCATCTTTCCATTTGACGGGATTTTCATAGATGTATCGTGATATTTTCTCGTAATCATTTATGCCACGTATTATATGATCGTGAAAAGACCTTTGCCAAATTGCCGTGCCAACCTTTTTTGATACATAGCGTTTCATCTGTCCAACAGCCGTCAAAATACTTGTAGGGGAGGATATCATCCTCCAGCTGTCATACGGAATAAATAGTATGATATGTATGTGATTTGGCATAACGACATATTGCAATAATTCAATATGTGAATAATATTTTGGAATATTCTTGATTGCTTCTTCTGCAATTTTACCGCAAGGAGATAACCGTATGCTGTTAGACGGGAGGATAATATCCTCCCCTACAAAATCAGGTTGTTCTTTATCCCAAAAAATATTTTTTCTGTCTTTTGTGCATATCGTTATAAAATACGCTCCTGTCGAACTATAATCGTAATCCATCAAACGGTTTCGTTTTCGCACCGGGAGTTTATTATCATTATCCATTTCTATTCACCCATTCCATCATAACACAAATCGGCAAAGAAAACAAGTTTTACACTGAAGTTTTGTTTTGTTGATTTTCTGCTGAAACAGAGAGTGAAATGAGCCTGCTTTGTATCAAAACAATTCCAAATGGCATAGCTTAACCATATACTCCTGCCGTTAGGATACGTGCCTTTTATCAAAGCATTTTCTTTTTTATCAAAATGAGTGCCGCTCCGAGCGTTATCACAGCAGATACAGCAACCGGAAGCCAGAAATTTCCCGCAAGAGGTATTCCAAGCGTACCGATATTCATTCCGTAAAAACCGCTTATCATCGTAGGAATAGCAAGCAAAATTGTGACGGATGTCAGCTTTTTCATCGTAACATTCAAGTTATTTGAAATTACAGACGAAAATGTTTCGATAGTTCCCGAAAGGACAGAAGCAAATGTGTCAGCCATTTCTCTTGCCTGACGGAACTCTATAACAACATCCTCAAAAAGCTCCGCATCGTCTGAATAGAGCTTCAAAATTCTGCCTCTTTCGATCTTCGACAGCGTCATTTCAATATTTTTAAGAGCTGTTGAAATATAAACAAGAGATTTTTGAAGGTCAAGCAACTGCACAAGCTCATTATTCGTCGTTGCTTTATAAAGCCTTTTTTCAATAAAATCCGTTATTTTATCTATCTGTTTAAGATACTGCAGATATCTTCCTGAAGTCTGGAGCATAATTTGCAGATAAAAGCGTGTTCTGTATGCAGGATTTGAATTTTTCACAAATCCGTTTGCAAAATCCTTCAAAACAGTGTTGTCGGAAAGGCAAACTGTTATGAAGTAGTTTTTCGTAAATATCATACCAACGGGAAGCGTTGAGTATGTAACTACATTATTTTCATCCTTCGATGCTATTGGAGTGTCGGAAACTATGAGAGTTGTACCCTCGTCAAGCTCAATTCTCGCCCTTTCCTCTTCGTCAAGCGCCGCTTTTAAAACATCGTGCTCTATCTTTGTTTCTTGGGCAATCTTAAATATTTCCGTATCACTCGGGTCAACAGCATATATCCAGCATCCCTGCTCAAGTGTATCGGTAACGGAAAAAACACCGTCAGATACAGTATAGTAAGTTACCATAATAAACCATCCTTTCGTAGTGAATATGCTTTACTATGTACAAAACTGTATACAAACCGGTGTCACAAAAAGCCGCAAACAAAACCCCTTTACGGCGGTCTCGTTTATATGTACCGCATCACAAAGACACAGTCAAGGTGAGCCGGTTTTGAAGTTTCATACACAATCGACTGTCAGACGACAAAACCGTCTCACCCCTTTTCCTTAAATTTTCTTAGTCGTTTCTCTGCTTTTTCTTAAGCATATCGATGAGGTAATCAAACTCATCCTGAGGAATTACGGATTCCTCTTCCTTTGCTTCCTCGGCAGGTGCCTCCGCAGGTGCGGGAGCTACAGCCGCAGGAGCTGCTGTTTTTCTTGCTTCGGGAGCTTTAACGGTAGTATTTCTCATAGCACCGTCAAATCCTGTAGCAATAACAGTAATACGCATTTCATCCTCAAGTGTCTGGTCAAACGCAGCACCCCAGATAACAGTTGCATCGGGATGAGCTTCTGCGCTGATCATATTTGAAGCAATATCGATTTCTTCCAAGCCGATATCAGGGGAAGCTGTGATATTGATGATAATACCTCTTGCACCTGTAATAGATGTTTCCAAAAGGGGAGAAGATATAGCCGCACGTGCAGCTGTTTCTGCCTTGTCCTTGCCCTTTGCGGAACCAACACCCATGTGTGCGTAACCTGCATCGTGCATGATCGTTGTAACGTCAGCAAAGTCAAGGTTAATGATACCAAGACCGTTGATAAGCTCAACAACGCTGGCAACACCGCGGCGGAGAACATCGTCCGCAACGTCAAATGCGTTCGCAAGTGTTATACGCGTATCGGATACCTGCTTAAGTCTTTCATTGGGGATAACGATAAGTGAGTCAACAATTTCGCCAAGCTTTGCAATGCCCGCTTCAGCCTGCTCCATTCTTCTCTTACCTTCAAATCCGAAAGGCTTTGTAACGATACCTACTGTAAGTATACCGAGGTCCTTTGCAACCTTTGCAACAACGGGAGCCGCACCTGTTCCTGTTCCGCCGCCCATACCTGCAGTTACAAATACCATATCTGCGCCTTCGATAGCGGCAATGATCTCATCAATGCTTTCTTCCGCAGCACGTGAACCTACATCGGGGTTTGCGCCTGCGCCGTGACCCTTTGTAATTTTTTCTCCTATCGGAATCTTCTGCTGTGCGCTTGAGTTAAACAACACCATTTTATCGGTATTTACAGCTATATATTCAACACCGCCTACATTGGAAGCGATCATACGGTTAACGGCATTGTTACCGCCACCGCCTATACCGACAACCTTTATTTTAACAACGCTGTCGATTCCGGCATCAAGTTCATATCCCATTTCATACTCCTTCTCCACCCGCTGCATAATTTTTAACGGCGGCGTCCGCAGAGTGGAAAACGCACACCAATGTAATATACCGCACCTCATTTGATCAAGGCGCCGTGTCTTTTCAAAGTATACACTTCATAATAATATTTTTTCTTTTCAAATTCAATATCAAAACCCGAAAAAATATCACTTTTTACAAAATGTATTAAATTTATTTGCAAATTCGGAATAAATATAACCGTTATTTCATAAGCGAAATATACGATCCTTTTTCGGTACTTGTCGAATCGATTATTCCCTTTTCCCCCTCCGGAAGACTTTCGATGTAGGCTTGCGCAAGTGTCAGCTTTGTTTTGACATTTTCGCCTGCACCTATCTTGATAGTGAAGCGGTCATCATAGTTTACCGATATATCAAACTTATTGTCAGCATCCACCGATATCACGCCAGATGCCATATCATGTGTGGTTATATCATAAAGAAGTTCTTTTATATAACCGTATTGATAATCGTAATGGAACTGTATTTTCTCTCCTGTTACTGCTTTTTTGATACCTTCCGTATCTAAGAAAAGAAGTCCCGTTGTAAGGCTTTCATCGTTTGTCCTTGCCATAACCTTAAGCTCATCTGACAAAATATAATGTTCTTTGTCAAGTGTTATGTAATAAGCGGGCACATCATCCTCTGCTGTCACGTTTATAGTATTCGGCAAAGCTTTTTCAACGGATATGTTTTTAAGCTCGGGAAAAACAACTCGCAGCTTGTCCGCAAGCTCGGACGTGCCCATAAACAGCACATTTGAAGAAGCATTTTCATTTACCCAATCTGAAATTTCATCGGGCGAATACACCGTCATTCCCGATACATCCACATTCTTGAGTCTGAATCCGAAAGCCAAAAACGATGCTAAAAACACAGATATCATAACACATACTATGACAGCTCTTGCAGTCGTGTCCCTTACCTTACGTTTATCAAAATTGGTTTTGGCATTTTCAAGAGCTTCAGCGTTATCCGCCTCGTCCTCTTCTTCCACAAGGCTTTCAAAAAATCTTCTGCTTGTTGTGAGGGGCTCCGGCTCTTCTCTTCTTTTAATTATCTTACCGTTTGAAAATTCATACAGTCCGTGTTTTTTTTCCTTTTTCATAATTTTCCCCTCCTTTTTATTTACTTTTTGATAAGTGACATCAGCTTTTTGTATATGTCCTCATTTGCATTCGGCATTGCGAATTTTTTTATATTTTCAGCCATTTTTTCGGAAGCCGAGGCTTCATACAGTATCTTTCCGAGTGCACCTTCTATTTTATCTTCCGTAAGCGCACTATCTTCGATAAGTATTGCCGCACCGTTGTAGCGAATGAAGAGGGAAGTGAGAGCGCGGTCGGGCAAGGGCATCACGCCCCCGCAACCGAGAAGACAGGTTTCTATCATATTTTCGTGAATTTCCTTTTGCAGTTTTGTATTCCGATCTTCGGATA
>JAZNEN010000005.1:0-1842 GCA_045588615.1 Eubacteriales bacterium | reverse complement strand
CTACTTTTTTGCCCTGATAGTTACGCTCTGTCAAGTGCTCAATGAAGGAACGCATAAACGGGAAAACATCTCCGTTATACGTAGGTGTGGCAAGTACAGTGGTAGAATACTTGAATGCATCAGCAACAGCCGATGAAATATCGCATCTTGCTAAATCGTATATAACCGTGTTAGCACCGCGCTCACGGAGCATATTGTACAGTTTTTCTGCGACCTTGCGTGTATTACCGTATATGGAGGTATATGCCACAACAATTCCGCTCTCCTCGTTCAAGTACTTTGACCAAGTGTCGTATTTGCTAAGATAATATTCAAGATTGTCGCAGAGTACAGGCCCATGCAACGGACAAATAGTTTGTATATCGAACCCTGATGCCTTTTTCAAAACATTCTGTACTTGAACACCGTACTTCCCTACTATACCTATATAGTAGCGTCTTGCCTCGTCTAACCAGTCCTCACTAACGTCAAGAGCTCCGAATTTTCCAAACGCGTCAGCTGAAAAAAGAACCTTGTCATAAGAGTCATACGTCATAATAACCTCAGGCCAATGAACCATCGGAGCGGTAACAAAGCTTAACGTATGTTTTCCGAGATTGAGAGAGTCGCCCTCGCCTACAACCAAACGCTTGTCCGAAAATTCCGTATCAAAGAAATTCTTCATCATATTGAACGCCTTCTGTGACGATACTATAACAACGTTCGGGTACGCCTTTGCAAAATCAAGTATACTTGATGAGTGGTCAGGCTCCATGTGCTGAATTACGAGGTAGTCCGGTGTACGCTCACCAAGAGTTCGGGATAGATTGTTCAACCACTCGCCGGCAAATCTTGCATCAACCGAATCCATAACGGCAATCTTATCATCCAAAATAACATACGAATTATATGCGATTCCGTTAGGAACGCTATACTGTCCCTCAAAGAGGTCTGTTAAGTGATCGTTGACGCCTATATATTTAATTGAATTCGAAACATTCATATGTTTTTCCTTTTTTACACTATTTATTTCGAGGCAGTTGTGTTAACACACTTTATTTATCCAAAAATGGTTGATAAGTACAATCACATTGCCTAAACTGTATTATAACAAATTCGAGCATATCTGTCAAGGTATTTTGCACTCATGGGAAATATTCACTTTTCACATTAATCAGGAATTTGAATTTTTTCCGTCACAAATTAATTACATAATATTCATCATTTTGACATGATTTTACCCAAAAGTGTTGACATTTAGTTAACAGTGTGCTACAATACAGACAATTATAGTACTATTTTGTTACATTTCACCATGTGTTTATCAGATATGTTAGCTTTATGCTCTCATTATAAAAAACAAAAAAGGAAGGAATAAAACATGTCAAGCCTTAAAACAAATCGTGGCGTGATTAAGCTCATTTTCTTGTCTATAATCACCCTCGGAATCTACTCTTTATTCTTCATCCGTAAGCTTGCCAAAGACCTTAACACTGTATGTGACGGCGATGGAAAGCATAACGGCGGTCTTATTAAGTATTTGCTCTTTAGCGTTATTACGTTCGGAATTTACGGTATCATTTGGTGGTGCAAGGCTGCCGGTCGTATTTCCGCATACGGTAAGAGAAACAACGTTGACACCTCTACCAGTGTTGGTAGCCTCATAGTTTGGTGTACCGTTGGTTGCATGCTCTTCGGTCTTGGTCCGATAATCGGAATGGGCAAGCTCTTGAGATCTATGAACAGAATCTGCAAGCATGCACAAGAGGTTGAAAAGCAGCAGAAACTCGAAGCAGAACAGGCTAAGATGCAGGCTGTAGAAGTTCCTGTTGAAGAAGCTCCTGCCGAGGAAGCTCCTGCCGA
>JAZNEN010000004.1:0-3393 GCA_045588615.1 Eubacteriales bacterium | reverse complement strand
AAGCCGATAAGGGTATCTATTCCCTCTTTCTTCAAATGAGCAAATAAAGACTCTTTAACGTCTTTATATTCAGCCGCCGTGCAGTATATCTTCACCTTGTACTGTGCACCGTCTTTTTCACCTGCAACAAATCCCGCCGCTTTGTTTTTATTGAAAATAAGGAAAGCTGTATCATCTTCACTCAAATCAGATACATTTTTCTTTTCAAAATTTGAAAGAAAGTATCTGAAAGTGCCGTCGTTGACGGAAGCATTTACAAATGTAAAGCTTTCCTGCTTGCGCAACTGACGTATTGTTTGTACAAAATTTATGCAAACAAGGCAGGCATTCAGAACCGCAACAGGCCATGTATTTGTGAGCACAGCATAGATAAGACTGATAAATCCTCCGCACATATTGATAATGCGGAATTTTAAAAACGATGTCATCATCATTGAGATGATAACAAGCACCGTGCCGATGTAACCGAATATTTCAAGATATATATTCATAAAACCTCCGAAAATTAAATTTCAAAAGGTAGTCAACCGTTATCGGCGGTTGGTAGAAACACCTGCCCATATTGCAGGGATATACCTATCTTATATTTTTGACATCGGATAAGTATATCATATCAGACATAAAATGTCAATATGCAATAAAAAATATTATTTTTCACCATATTTTTTATCGATGATTTTTGGCAAAAGGTATGGACATTTACAAATATCCGTGATATAATAATATTTTGGACAATGAAATTCATTGATTCAAAATTAAATTATCATATAACAAAGAGGTGTTATTGTATGACACATACGGCAAGTATTTTGCTGAGCTTGTCTATTGCTCTGCTCTCAGGGCTTTTACTTTCAAGAGTTGTCAAAAAAGTACAGCTTCCCGCTGTTACAGCTTATCTTATAGCAGGTGTCCTTATAGGTCCTTTTGTACTCGGCGCACTCAAAATCCCCGGAATCGGAATAACGACCGAACAGCTTGAGGGCTTCGGTATCATATCGGACTTGGCGCTCGGCTTTATAGCGTTTGCAATGGGTAACGAATTCCGCTTGGCACAGCTGAAAAAGATCGGCAAGCAAGCCACGGTTATCGGTATATTTCAGGCAATTTTCACAACAATTATCGTTGATGCGGTGCTTATCGGTCTTCACTATGCAATGCCTGACATTCTTCCCTTGCCTGCCGCCATCGTTTTGGCATCTGTTGCAACGGCAACGGCGCCTGCGGCAACACTCATGGTCGTAAAGCAGTATAAGGCAAAAGGACCTGTCACTGATATTTTGCTTCCTGTAGTTGCACTTGACGATGCTGTAGGCCTTGTTGTATTTGCTATCTCATTCGGTATTGCAAAATCGTTAAGCATCGGCAAAGTCGATATCTTGTCGGTAATTTTAGAGCCAATAGTCGAGGTAGTTGCTTCTCTGCTGCTCGGATTTATAATGGGGCTTTTGTTTACACTTTGCGAAAGATATTTCCATTCACGTTCAAAGCGTATGGCGGTTTCCGTAACCTTCGTTATGATGACAGTTGCAATATCCTGCCTTAAATTTGATTTAGGTCCTATTCACGTTGGTTTTTCTTCTTTGCTTGCATGCATGATGCTGGGTACCGTTTTCTGCAACTTCTGCGATGTTTCCGAAGAACTTATGGAAAGAGCAGACAGATGGACAACACCTATACTTATTTTATTCTTCGTTATAAGCGGCGCGGAGCTTGAGCTTTCCGTATTTGCCGATATTGCTGTCGTTGTAGTTGGTATAGTTTACATCATCTCGCGTTCAATAGGTAAGTATTACGGCGCAAAAATAAGTGCGGTAATGACAAAATGCGACGAAAATATAATAAAATATCTCGGAATTACGCTGTTACCGCAGGCGGGTGTTGCGCTCGGCATGGCGATAAAAGCAATCGAGCTCGGTCCTGATGGTGCTATAGTACGTAATATCACACTGTTTGCAGTGCTTATTTACGAAATAGTCGGTCCGTTCCTTACAAAAATTGCCCTCACAAAAGCGGGTGACATCAAAAAGGAAGGCCGTGTCAGCGCACGCGACGAGCATATCGCAAGCAAGAAAATGTAATCACATATACAAAATTCCCGGACAGTTTATTTCTGTTCGGGAATTTCCTTTTGAATCGGAGTGGAATTGTCGTGATTTTCCGTTGTAATCGTAATAAAGATTAAAACTGATATGCCATTCCGGATTATCAGCATCAATATTTGCTTCAATGTAATCGCTGTGATCTTTTGTCACACAATTATTACCGACGCAGATTCCACCGTTGTATCAAGCAGCCTCTTTTATTGCATTCTCGATAAATACCTTAATGGTTTATAATCACCGTTCCTCTCGCTTTTTGAAATGATCACAGTTGCAAATGCTATCATTTTTAATTTGCCCTGTTATAGTGCATTTTCGATTCTGCCAATATACACAATTACTGCATCTTTCATTTCCGTTCATGCATTTTCACCTCCATTCACGCCATCATTTGAAACTTAATCGCACAATCTTCCTCATCCCCCGCTATTGATATGTGAACTACTGAGAACAAAATGCCGTGGGTAGATTGTGTGACCAACATAGATAAAGCTCCACCAAGTGATTTTGCGATCACCATATTGGAAATTCTATCTTGACTTGAAAATCTATGTCCATCGAAAATATGACTATGCCATATACCCAACACTGACGGTGAAAATAAAAAACCTGATGCCATAACAATCTCGTTGACCTTTTTTGTGTGTTCCACACCATCCAATGTAAAAGAAACCTTTGAGCTGTTTTCAGTACTATTTGAAGTGGTTACAGCTAAAACAAAATATATCCGTCCAAGACTGTAACCTATCAAAACACCTCCAGTTTCATAATTATTAGCTGCTTCATGCACATATTGGCTGATTGTATGAAATGCTTTGCCGGTAATAACAACTTGTCGTTTCAAGTTAGAAGCATACCTTACTTGTTCCTGACCAAACCAACATGGCCACATTTCTGACATTTTATTGTCGGAGCATGATCGCCCTTAATCAACAGAGGACCGGGATACACCCAACCGCATTTAGGACAATGAAAATACTCGCTATTAAATTTTACGGTAGGTATTTCAACATTGATTTTCTTTTTCTTCATAGTGAATCTCCTTTGCATTATATTTTACCAAGCTTTCTTTGCATTATTTTTCAGTTTAATATAATCGCCATCAGTAATCTCAATATAAGGGCATTCTTTTTTTATACTTTCAAACAGATATGAACGAAAAGCAGATACAAAGTCGGAACTTGGTAAATCCTGATATCCAGAAGCGCCAAAGCCCCACCCCTCTGTATTGACATCATAAGAACCCGTTTCTTTCAGTCTCCTGCGTGAGACCTCAATCCACTTCATCAAGACA
>JAZNEN010000003.1:0-8306 GCA_045588615.1 Eubacteriales bacterium | reverse complement strand
TAAATATTGTCTGGACGGAAGATCGTACAGAATCTGTAATTTATATTTCGACACCCCTTCAAACGATGTCATACGCCACTCTGTTTCAAAGCCGTATCACAAGGAAAAGCTGCGTCTGCGAAGCTATGACAGGGTAAATCCCGGCGACAGAGTATTTTTGGAGCTTAAGAAAAAAACAGGCAAAATAGTTACCAAAAGGCGCGTCGGATTGACGGTCGAGGAAGCAAATGACTATATATACAAAAATATACGTCCGAAAAAAGACAAGTATCTTGAGAACCAAGTGCTCAACGAAATAGACTATTTCAGAAAAATCAACCCGTGCTCCCCCGTTGTGTTTATTTCATATGACAGACGTGCATATTTTGAAAAAAACAACGGGGACGTCAGAATAACATTTGATTTCAACATTCTGACAAGACGGCACGACCTTGATCTTGCCTCCCCTGTCGCGGGAGAAAGACTTATCCCCGAGGATATGATGGTAATGGAAATAAAAATTCCCGGAGCCGTACCTCTATGGCTGACACGAAAGATTTCCGAAATGGGAATTTTTATGACAAGCTTTTCCAAATACGGCCGTGAATACCGTAAGTATACCGTGGGTGAATATCTTATATCGCCCGAAGATGACATATAAAATTGTAAAAGAGGTTTATATTTATGTTTCTTACAAATGCAGTAACCGATGCGGAAAGCTCCGTTAATTCGGTAATAGATTCAATATTCAATGCGCAGATAGCGTCGGAAGCGCTCACTCTTCCCTCTGTGCTTTTGATACTTTTTTCCTCGCTTTTGCTCGGTGCGCTTATCGGCTGTGTTTATATTGGAACACAGAAGAAAAACGGAAATGACACGTCTCTTTCCATTTCCCTTATAATGATCCCCGCCGTTGTTGCCGTTATCGTTATGCTTGTCGGTAACAGCTATGCAAGAGCATTTACACTTGCGGGCGCATTTTCCATCGTGCGTTACAGAAGCTTACCCGCAACACCCAAAGATATTTCATATGTTTTTATGTCACTTGCAATAGGTCTTGGCTGCGGTATAGGATACATAGGATATTCAGCGCTTTTCTGTGCTATATTCATTATAGTTATGCTCATTATATCAGCAACGGGCTTCGGTTATCCGAAAAAGCGTGAAATGCAGCTTAAGGTCGTTGTACCGGAAAACCTTAATTTTGAAGGTCTGCTTGACGATATTCTGGACAGCGACACCGTTCACTGGCGTCTGTCAAAAGTAAAAACAAGCGATTTCGGCACTATGTTTGAGCTTATATACAGACTCAAGCTCAAAAACAACGTGCAGACAAAGGATTTTCTTGACAAGATAAGATGCCGCAACGGCAATCTTAACATAACCATAACATACTCCGCTGACGAAGCGAACTGAATATAAAGGAAATTTATATATGAAGAAAAATTCAACAACAAACCTTAAAAAAGCGCTGGCAACAGCGCTTTGTGTGCTTTGCACCTTTTCGCTTTTTTCATGTGATAACATAGAAGAACAGCTCGGAATTAAAACAGAACCGCAGACAACGGAAGCTCCTGTCACCGATGACGAAGGAAAAAATGTCTACACGGGCGCATACGGCGGTTTATTTGACGGAGGAAAGGTCATAAACATTAATATCACAATGGCTAAATCCGACCGTGCGGCAATGCTTGCCGCACCCGAAACGGAAGAGTATTATAATGCCGACGTGACCGTTGACGGCATTGAATGTAAAAACACGGGCTTCAGAACACGCGGAAACGTGACATATGTAAGCACTGCGCAAAAGGACAGATTCTCGTATAAGATAAATTTCAGCAAATTCACAGATGAAACCTTCAACGGACTTGATGAGCTTTGCCTGAACAACATGGCATATGACCCTTCTTATATGCGTGAATATCTTACATATATGGCGCTTGCTGAGCTTGGAGCACCCGCACCTCTTGCAACATTTGCAAATGTTACCGTCAACGGTGAATTTGCAGGGCTTTACCTTGCGGTCGAAGCGGTTGACGACAGCTTTTTGAGCCGTGTATACGGAAACTGCGACGGCACACTTTACAAGGCAAACCGCGGAAGCACGATGATAACCCCTGACATAACAACATTTGAAGTTAAAAGCGGAAGCGACGGCACAATGTCACACCTTAAAAATATGCTTGCATCGATGTCGGATATCACAGAGCTTTCAAAGTACCTCGATATAACAAGCGTACTGAAATATACGGCAGTAAATGCGGTAATCGCAAACGAGGATTCGTATCTCGGAGAGAAGGCGCAGAACTTCTATTTCTACTCACAAAACGATAAGCTGTCGATGATTCCGTGGGACTTCAACCTCGCATTCGGAACAGACACATCGCAAAGAAAAGATGCGTATACAATAAAAACGGAGCTTATAAACAGCAATATTTCAAGCCCGTACTTCGGTGTTGACGGTGCTGAACGCCCGCTTGTTTCAAATATTCTTGCAAGCGCTGATTATTTTGCAGAATATTTGGGCTATGTAGCAAAGCTGACGGAGTTTCTTAATGAGCTTTCAGGCGATATACAGCCTGTAAAAACACTCATTGAAAACCATGTTAAAAATGACACAAAAGCGTTTTACACATATGATATTTTTGAAAATGAGTTTGATGAAAACGGTGAAAATTCCATGATGGGATTTGTTAAAAAGAGAGCAGACGCGCTCCGCACGCAGTTAGATCAGAATTGAAAGGATATAAAAAATGAAAAAGATTATAATATTCGCCCTATTGATTTGTGTAATATTCGCTGTAGGCTGTTCGGGCGGACAGACAGAAAACATTGACGTTTCAGTTCCCGCAGGAATGCAGCTTGCATCCGACAAGGCGGCATATTTCAACTTCTTCGTTCCTTCGGAATGGAAGGTTGACACATCATCGGGAAGTGCTTGTGCATACGTTTCGGAAATTGACCCCACAAATGTTTCCGCCGTGCGTGTTTCAGTTCCGGATGCAACAATAACAACAGCTGAGATGTATTGGGAAACTTATAAAAAGGATTTCAACGAATCATTTACAAACTTTACCGTAATATCTGAAAATGAAAAAACAACTCTTTCGGGAAAAGATGCGTGCAAATACGTATACACGGCATCGCTTACAGGCATGGAGTACAAATACTGCTCTGTTATATGCGTACTTGACGGAAGCGTATATATGCTGACATATACAGCGTCGGCTAACGGCTATGATACACACACGCAAGAATTTAATTCTATCTGCAACAGCTTTATGATAAAAACAGGAATGCTTGACTGATAAGATGAAAGAAATTTATATGGACAATTCCGCCACAACACCTTTATGCGATGCGGCAAAACAAGCTTTGATCGAAAGCTTTGACACATTCGGTAATCCATCCTCGCTCCATTCTCTTGGTCACGCGGCTGAAAAAGCGGTTGAAAAGGCAAGAAATACCATAATCGACGCACTTGGAGATAAAGACGGTGGAAAGTTTGTATTTACGGGAAGCGGAAGTGAGGCAAACAATCTTGCGTTTTTCGGTACGGCTTATGCAAAAAAATCAAACTTAGGAAAAAAGATCATCATAACAGACAGCGAACACCCGTCGGTATCAAACTGCGCCGAGGAGCTTGCGAAACGCGGTTTCAAGCTCGTTAAAATACCGACTGTTGGCGGTATTGTTGACACCGAGGCGCTTCTTGACGAGGTTGACGAAAAAACATTTTTGGTGTCGATTATGACAGTCAATAATGAAACAGGTGCCGAATATGACATCAAACAGCTTTGTTCGCTTTGCAAAAAGAAAAACCCCGATATTATATTTCACACGGATGCGGTACAGGCATTTATGAAAACGGACATTTCTGTCAAAAAAACAGGGGTTGATCTTTTAAGCATTTCAGGGCACAAAATAGGTGCGCCCAAGGGCATAGGCGGACTTTACATAAGCGCAGGTGCACTGAAAAAACGCGCTGTGCGTCCGCATATTTTCGGCGGCGGTCAGGAATACGGTATGCGCAGCGGAACAGAAAGCACGCTTCTTATATCAGCTTTTGCAGCTGCCGTAAAGGTTGGAAAGGAAAATTTTTCAAACAATATCGCATATATGACGGAATTGCGTGACAGCATCACAGAAAAGCTGTCAAATATTGACGGTGTCAGGGTAAATATACCTAACGGTAAGCGGTCACCGTCTATTATAAGCGTTACCGTTTTCGGTATTAAAAGCGAGGTAATGCTGCATCACCTATCATCATACGGTGTGTTCGTTTCAAGCGGCTCTGCTTGCTCATCAAATCATCCCGGTACAAGCAATGCAATGAAAGCTTTCGGTATTTCCCCCGACGAGGCCGACAGCACGGTGAGAATAAGTATATCGCAAAATAACACACAAAATGACACCGATGTGCTGATATCGGCACTTGAAAACGGCATAAATTCCCTTGTAAAAAAGATATCCCGAAAATAATTTTACAATTTATTCAACATTAGGTTGTTCAGTTTACAGACAAGCTGTGATATACTGACATAGATTATTACATTAAAAGGTTGGAACAGATTATGGCAAAAGAAAAAATCAAAAAAGCAACCAGTGCGGGCGCTTCAAAGTCCGATATCTGGTACAAAGTAATTGCAATTTTCATTGCAGTTGTACTCGTTTTCGGTGCATTGCTCGCAATCATCAAGCCCACAGGTATTGCTGATTACATCACAATGCACACAACAACGGCTATTGAATCTGAAAACTTCAAATTCAATAACGCTCATTTGACGTACATGGTTTACTACAAGTACAACCAGGAATACAGCACTTATTCTCAGTACGGTTATGCTCAAAGTGCGGGCTTTGACACATCAAAACCCCTCAGCCAGCAAAAATATTGGGGTTCATCCGAAAAATCATGGCTTGATTACTTCCTTGAATCCTCAATAAGTGACCTTTCAAAATGCCTCGTTATCTGCGAAGAAGCAAAGGCAAACAATGTTTCCCTTACGGATGATGAGCTTAAGGACATTAAAGATCAGGTCAACGAAATGAAGAAATACGCCAAGGAACAGGGCGTATCTGTCGGTCAGATGTACGGCTCCAAGGGTATCAAGGCATCCGACATTCAGTACATTGTTGAGCTTCAGGCACTTGCAAGCAAGTATGCACAGCAGGTAGTAGATGCTTTTGAATACAGTGATGAAGAATACGAAAAGCATTTCGGCGAAAACAAGAACAACTACCTCTTTGCTGACTACTACAGCTATACAGTAACAGCACAGTATGACAGCAAGGCAACAGATGATGAAAAGAAGGCAGCAAACGAAGAAGCCAAGAAGGCTGCTGAAGAGATCAAGGCTGCTGTTGACGGCGGCAAGGACTTCGTAGACGCTGTTTACGAATACGAACAGAAGCTTGAAGAAGAAAAGAAGAAGGAAGAAGCGGAAAAGAACGAAGGTAAGGAAACATCTGCTGAAACATCTGCAAATTCTTCATCAACTGACAATAAGGAAGAAAAAGAAAAGACCGAGGAGGAAAAGAAGCAGGAGCTTAAGGACAAGGTTCTTACTGAAAACGGCGGATACACTAAGGATGACGATTTCAGCGAATGGCTCTATGCAGAAACGGCTCCGGAAGTCAAGGCAACAAAGCTCGTTGAAAGCACAGACAGCTACAAGGTATATCAGGTGCTTTCACTTCCCGCAAGACATGAATACAACACTGTTAACTTTTACGCGATCACTTTGAGCGCTGACAATTACACAGCAACATCCACACAGACTTCCGAGGAAGTTATGAAGGAAACAGCTGCAGCTGTTCAGGCAAAGATCGATGAATTCAACGCAAAGTCAGACAAGACAAGCGAAGCATTCGTTGCTATTGCAGATGAGTTTGCAGAAGATAAGTACGTATACGCAAGCGACTTTATGGAAAACATCGATAAAGACAGCGTAGACGGACAGCTCGGTATCACAGGTTTTGACGATTGGGCATTTGCAGAAGATACAAAGGCAGGCGACGTTAAGGTATTCGAAGACGAGGAAAAGGGTATATATGCCGCGTTCTTCATGGAGGGCGAAGGTATGGAATCCTGGAAGCTCGCTGTTGATACAGATATGAGAAATGCTGATTACGATGCTTATTACGAAGAACTCGCTAAGAAACACACAGTAACAGTAAACGAAAAAGCAACAGCAAAAATTGACTGATAAACACAAAAAGGTCGGTTTATACCGACCTTTTTTACGTTTAGGAATCATAACTCTCGGAACATTTGACACTTGCAAGCTCACCATACCGCCACAGATGTGGCGGCACTGCATCAAAGCCATTTTCGGTAAACAAAAATATACAGGGCGGCTCATTTACGAAATAATGAACCGCCCTGCATTTTTATTTTACATATTCATTTACCATTCACCGTTTGCAATGAATGACTGGAGTGCGGAAGCATCTGTTACCGAAAGGCGTGAGTTTTCGTCAACATTAGCTTCGATATATTCAACACTTCCCTTTTCGGGCTTCGCAAAGACTGCAGATTGAACACCCGAAACGTCAGATATCGTATAACGTCCGTTTCTGTCAATATCGCCGAGCATGATTATCGTATACGTCTTTACAACACCTCCGTCATATCCAAGCAATTCCAAAGAATAACCCGTTGTAAGTTTTCTGACACTCGTCTGAACAACGCCTGTTTCATCAATAATACGTATATATGCGCTGTCCGTTGCGATATTTTCAATAAAACGATCAAGGCTTTCACCGCTTACCGTTGATGCCTTTACAATGATTGCAGGCACATTTTCGTCAAGCGTATATTTGCTTTCTTCGGTCAACTCAAGAGACTCAATAGCAGGAGGGGCGAAATGGCCTTCAGCACCAAGAAGTGCTTCATTACCTTCATTTACGGTAACATTTTCATCCCACTGTTTCTCTGTTCCGTTGTAATACATATCGGCAAGACTTAAACAATCCGCAAATGCATATTCATCTATGTATGCAATACCGCTTCCTAACGATATTTCTTCAAGACTTTCGCAAAATTCAAACGCAGAAGCTCCGATGCGTGTGATACCGTCGGGGATATCAATTTCTGAAAGATTTATACATTCGTAAAATGTTTCATCGGGAATTTCCGTAATGCCTGAACCGAGTGAGACTCCTGCCAGACTCTCACAGCCGCTGAATACCGCTGTTCCCATGTTCGTAACGCTTGAGGGGATTATTATGTGTCCAAGAGATTTACAGTTGTAAAATGCTTTATTTCCTATATCACTTACAGAATCGGGAATGTTTATTGCTTTAAGCGACGAGCAGTTTGCAAATGCATATGCTCCTATACTTGTGACACTTTCTGCGGCAGTTACGCTTATAAGTGAGGTACAACCCGATAATGCATAATTACCTATGCTCGTTACGCCGTTTTTAATTACAGCAGTTACAATATCTGCACGGTAAGCATACCACGGCACGTTTGTGTAGGAGGTGTAATTTTCCATATCGCCTGTTCCGAATATTACAAGCTCGCCGTTTCCGCAGATAACCCATTCGAGGTTTTCACCGCATACACCTGAATGAACGCTTGTTTTGCCGAAAATTATGTTTTCGGAGGAAAGTGAAGTATTTTCATTTCCTATGGTTACATGCGCCCATTCCTCTGCTGTTTCGCTGTAATATACCTTTGTAAGGTTTATATTTTCCGAAAATGCGGAGTCGCCGATGCTTGTTACACTCTCAGGGATAATCACAGTTTCGAGTGCGCTAAGGTCGCAAAATGCAAGGTCGCCTATACGTGTAATGCCGTTTTTAATTGTAACGCCCGTAATCAACGATGCATATTCGTACCACGGGGTGTCCATGTAATAATCATAATCTTCCATATCACCGACACCGCTTATTATAAGTGTTCCGTCACCGGTAAGCGTCCACACTGCACCGTCACCGCAAGAACCCGAATCAAGCATTGTATCAGCGCAAACGATATTGGCATTCAAAAGCGGGGTGTTGTAATTTGATATGGTAACATTTTCCCACTCTTCTTCAGTTCCGCTGTAATATACATCTTTAAGGCTTATACATCCGTCGAAGGTGTAGGATTTTATTTCTGCAACACCTTTGGGAATCCTTACAGATGCCAAGCTTACACAATCTCTAAATGCGTAACTGCCAAGACTTGTAAGACCGTCGCCTAAATATACAGCCGCAAGACTGTCGCAGTTATAAAATGCATAATCGCTTATTGTCTTGACGCTGTCAGGTATTATCAGGCTTGAAATGCTTACACAGCCTGAAAACGCATAAGTTCCTATACTTGTGACACTGTC
>JAZNEN010000002.1:0-2332 GCA_045588615.1 Eubacteriales bacterium | reverse complement strand
GGCGAAGCCTGACGGATGAGGTGTCAAATTAAACGTGTTTAAAAATGAAATGCGGCGGTGCCGCTTGAAATGTTTGTTTTACAAACATGAAATGTTATTCGCAGGACGAATAACATTATCATCGGTCTTGTATGATTAATTCATCATTTGTTAACAACATCTACCAACACAAATAATATAAAAATGGTATAATAAATCTATTAATGTATAATTAAAATAAGGAGAAATGAGATATATGGCAAAAAAACCTGCGATGGGCAGGGGGCTTGAGGCAATATTTGATGCCAATTCAACCGAAAACACCTCAGGTGTTTCCGTCATCCGCATATCGGACATTGAAGTAAACAAGTCACAGCCCAGAAGAACGTTTGACGATGCCTCCCTTGCGGAGCTGTCACAGTCGATCGCCGCACACGGTGTTATTCAACCCATCGCCGTAAAGTCAACAGGCGACGGCTTTTATAAAATAATCGCCGGCGAAAGACGGTACAGGGCGGCAAAAATGGCAGGTCTTTCGGAAATTCCCGCAATTATTATGGAGCTTGACGAAAAATCCTCCGCCGAAGTGGCAATAATTGAAAATATACAGCGCGAGGATCTGAACGTTATCGAAGAAGCCGCGGCATATAAAGCCCTTATGGATGAATACAAAATGACACAGGAGGAGCTTTCGCAGAGAATAGGCAAATCCCGTTCATCGGTTGCAAATATTCTGCGCGTGCTCGACTTACCAAAGGAGCTTCAGACACTGCTGAAGGATGAAAAAATATCGCTCGGTCACGCAAAGGCACTTATGGGGCTTAAATACCGCAGTGACCTTATCCCCACGGCGGAAAAGGTGTGCGCGCTTAACCTGAATGTGCGTGCCACGGAATCCCTTGTAAGGAAGATAAACGATTCATATTCGGAAGAACCGGCACAGGATGCAAATACATCCTCTTATCAAAAGGCGCTTATAAAGCATCTTTTCGATATATCGGGCAGACGCGTACATATAGGTACCGGCAAAAAGAAAACCGTCGAAATTTCTTACGAGGATAACGACGATCTTGAGGTTTTGCTCAAAACAGTATTTGGAGAAAATACCTTTAATTTCTAATTCTTATTGAATAACGATAAAAAACTCTTCAAAATTTCAAAAGTGTTAATAAAATCACAAACATATATGTGAAAATGTATATTATACTACACAGGATAACAACCGATAGCGGTGTATTCGGTTTTTGCCTTACAAATACTATATATTGATTCGTATGGGTTTTGTGGTAAGGAGAAGGAAGGATATCATAAAATGATAGATATTAAGCTTATAAGGGAAAATCCCGATTTGGTGAGGGAGAATATAAAGAAAAAATTCAAGGATCACAAGCTGCCGCTTGTTGACGATGCAATAGAGTTCGACAAGCTCAGCCGTTCATATCAGAAGGAAGCGGATGATCTTCGTGCAAACAGAAACAAGCTTTCAAAGCAGATAGGCGTTTGCATGAAGTCAGGCGACAAAGCAGGCGCTGAGGATCTTAAAGCGCAGGTTTCCGCCGCCGCTGACAGACTTGCGGAACTTGAAAAGCTTGAGGCTGAATATTCCGAAAAGCTTTATCAGACGATGCTCGGCATTCCCAACATCATCGCAGATGATGTTCCGCTCGGTAAGGATGACAGCTGTAACGTCGAAATTGAAAAGTTCGGTGAGCCCGTTGTTCCCGAATTTGAAGTTCCCTACCACACAGACATTATGGAACGCTTCGACGGTATTGACCTTGATGCGGCACGCCGTGTTGCGGGCAACGGATTTTACTATCTGTGCGGAGATATTGCAAGACTTCATTCGGCAGTTATCTCTTACGCACGCGACTTTATGATAAACCGCGGATTTACTTACTGCATACCGCCCTTTATGATACGCTCTGACGTTGTAACAGGCGTTATGAGCTTTGATGAAATGTCCGCTATGATGTACAAGATCGAGGGTGAAGACCTTTATCTTATAGGTACGAGCGAGCACTCAATGATAGGCAGATATATTGACACGATAAACGAAGAGTCAACGCTTCCTTATGCCCTCACAAGCTACTCCCCCTGCTTCCGTAAGGAAAAGGGTGCGCACGGCATCGAGGAAAGAGGCGTTTACCGTATACACCAGTTTGAAAAGCAGGAAATGATCGTTATCTGCCGTCCCGAGGAAAGCCCCGTATGGTACGATAAGCTGTGGAAGAACACAGTTGACCTGTTCAGAAGCCTCGATGTTCCCGTAAGAACACTCGAATGCTGCTCGGGCGACTTGGCAGACCTCAAGGTAAAATCCCTTGACGTTGAGGCTTGGAGCCCCAGACAG
>JAZNEN010000001.1:0-7173 GCA_045588615.1 Eubacteriales bacterium | reverse complement strand
GTGTATCAAAAACATCAAGGATGCGCAGAAAAAGATAGATGAAAGCTTTCCTGAAAAGCGTATAGAAAAGCCTTATAAAATGAGGATAGTCTCAAACGAAAACTCTATGCGCGAAAAAATAACAATATTTGAAAACGGGCTTGACGACAGGATAATTGAGCTTTTAAAGCTGTTCTTTGCTTCAAGACTGCAGGCAACAAACAAAGATGCCGCAATATCCGACATTTTGTTTTTTGTCGGACATCGCGGCGAATATGCATTTCAAATAATGCTTGCAAACGGCGAAAACCTCGTTTCGGAAGTCCCGAAGCATTTTTACACCCTGTTTTGCGAACAGTACGCAAAGAAGTGTGAGATTGCATCGGCTGACAATTTCATAATAGATGCAGACTTTGCAATACTTGTTTTAAACGGAAAATAAGTTATTTAACGCAGTCTTTGAACTTTCGGTATGCATCCTCAAGTGTCATCTGCTTTGTAAATACGCTTGAGGATCCCGCAACGAACATATCGGCGCCTGCCGCTTTCATGCGTACCCCGTTTTCAAAGCTGACGTTTCCGTCAACCTCGATAAAGATATTTTCATATCCCGCGCCGTCTAACAGACGGCGCATTTCTTTAATTTTTTCAAGTGAGCCTTCTACAAGCTTCTGCCCTGCATATCCGGGATTCACCGTCATAACAAGGACACCCTTTATTTTATCAAAATACGGAATGACAGCATCACACGGTGTTTTAGGATTTATCGCAAGTATAGCCCCAGCCCCCTTTGAATTAATGTAATCAAGACATTTGGTAACATCATTCGTCGCTTCAAAGTGAACGCTTACAAGGTCATTTTCTTTTATGTCAAATCTTTCAAGCTTTTCATCGGGTGATATTATCATCAGATGGATATCAAGCGGAATATCTGTATATGAATGAAGATTTTTTATATAGTCTGTGCCAAGTGTGTAGTTTGGCACAAATACACCGTCCATCACATCTATATGAAGATAATCCGTGCCGCAATTTTCAAGCTTTTTCACAGCTTCGCCGAGACAAAACATATCGGCGCACATCATTGATGGGCAAATATACGACTTTTTCATTTGGCAAATATCGCAATCACAGTATTTTCACGCATCATTTCAAGCGCCTTTATCATATATTCTTCGGGTATGACAACGCATCCTGCAGAAAAGGTAGAGCCGGGTGAAGGTATATGCAAAAATATTGCAGAGCCTTTTCCAGGTATCGCAGGATCCACATTATAATTGATCATGGCGGCGTATTTATAAGAATTTGTGTATCTTATAAGATGCTCATATTCTCCCTTTTCAAGCCACTCTTTTTCCATATTGCTTCCCTTTACGTGGGTGTTATATGTAGGCGATGTGCTATCGCCGTCCCAATAGTCATCCTCGTCAATAAGGGTGTACGGCACCTTCATTTCACACGGCGGCACGGTGTTCCCGAAGCACTCCCCTATTGAATATACACCCTCAGGTGTCTTTCCGTCACCTTCAAATTTTTCACTTGCAGGATGTATTCCGCTGCGTCCTATGTACCCGTCAGTTTCAAAAACAAGCGTGTACGTATCATTTTCTTTTTTGTATGCGTAAAAGCGGCACTCCGTACCTTGTGTGCCAATACAGATAAATGCAGTTTCCGCATTTTTTAAATCTATCTTTGTTATATCCATAAATTAAGACAACCTTTCCTCGACTGTAAATGTAATTATATACACCTTGTTTATATTTGGATTTATCCCGTTGTAAAATTATCGTTAATTTACGAAGCAGTATTTCACAAAAATTTGCAATTTTTGAACAACATTTCGTACACCTTTATTAAAAATTAAAAAATATGTAAAGAAGTTTCCTATAAATAGTGATATCATAATATATTGGGTTGGAGCGGGGGATAACATACAAACTTTAATCTTCCGAAAGGGATCAACAATTTATGAAAAAATGTAAAAGGACCGCTGTATTACTGTTAGCTTTGGCTTTGCTTCTTCCGTCTTGCACAGACAAGACTCCGAATGACACTTCTCTAACCACCGACAGCAGTGCTGAAACATCAACTCTGACAACGTCCGAAAATACCGCAGATCCCAATGAATCAAAATATGTAAATGCCGATTTTTCACTTCCCGGAGGGTTTTATTCAAGCAAACAGACACTCACACTTTCACTTCCCGAAAATGCCCCTGACGGTGCTTATATAACCTATACGACCAACGGAAATGAACCCGATGAAAATTCTGAAAAATACACCGGTGAAATTACCGTTGCAGACGGGAAAACTTCCGTTGTGCGTGCCGCTTGCTTTGACAAAGACGGCAACAACATAGGCAGAATAAAAACAAATACGTATATTAAAACATCTTCGGGAATAACGGCAGCACCGTATACCGTATCGCTCGTTACAGATGATGAAAATCTCTACGGTGAATCGGGAATTATAACGAATTACAATATGTCCGGAAAGGCTTGGGAGCGTGTTTGCCACGTTGAAATATTCTCCCCTGACGGTACGGAGGTAATATCTCAGGATGCGGGACTTCGAATCTTCGGCGGCTCATCCCGTTCAGTTGCGCAAAAGTCATTCAGACTTGTAGCAAGAAAAACAGGTTACTATGACGAAATGCTCTACAACGGAAGCGGTTCGTTTGATTACGCTTTGTTTGCTGACAGAAAGCTTGAAAACGGCGACACGCTTGCAAGATTTGACAGACTTGTACTCCGTAACGGCGGAAACGATTCAATTTTGAACCGTGCGCAGGACGGCGACAACGCATCTATGATACGCGATGCGGCAGTTAATAATTTTGCAGTAAAATATGCGCCTGCCGTAGCATCGCAGGCATCTGTATTTGCCGCTGTTTATTTAAACGGTGAATACTACGGTATTCTTGATATGAAAGAAGATATCGACGAAGATTACATTTCAAATCTCTACGGCATTGAGGATAAGGAAAATATAACCGTTGTAAAATCCGAGCTTGATATAGAACGTCTGTGTGACGGAGATCACGACGAAAATATTCCCTGCGGAAGATTTTGCGGTGCTTGGTTTTACTACGAAGTAGATTCAGGTCCCGAAACGTCGCTTGATGACTTTAAAGCATTTTGTCAAAAAGTCATAAACGCGGAAACTTCACAGTATGATGCACTTTATGAAGAAGTAAAAGCAAAAATTGATATTGAAAACTTCATTCAGTACACAGCTTTGAATCTTTACTTCTGCAATACAGACTGGGCGCACAACAACCTCAAGCTGTGGTGCTACACGGGCACACCTGAGGCAGGTACTTACAAAGACGGAAAATGGCGCTTTGCAATGCGTGACTGCGACTTTGCAATGGGAAGATATGAATCCGCCGCTTTACCGGAGCTTTATACGCTTGCCAATATGAACACGTTTGATTTTGTCCTTGAAAACTACTACAGCGGCAAGTTTGAATATATCGGAAATTATGCCGATCCGCTTTATCTCAAAGGACTTTTGGCTTTCTGCTTGAGAAACGATGAATTCAGAAACGAGTTCAAATCGTTCTGCAATATGATAACATCAGACGAAGCAAAGGCATTTTTACAAAAAACGGTAACAGAGCTTTCGGACACGCTAAACCCGCTTATGAAAGAACATATTTCCGTTTGGAAGGACGAGCTTCCGAGAAAATACAGCATACGCACGTGGACACGCGAGATAAACGATATTAATAACTGGATATCAAAGAGAAATTCCTATTTTAACGATTACATGGAAGCTTCTCTTGCTAATTTTGAATAAATTTAATTTAAAGAGGTATAAAAATGGAAAGACTTACGGGAACAATTTCAAGAGGTGTCAGAGCACCCATTATCCGTCAGGGTGATGATATTGCACACATAGTTGCAAAAAGCGTGCTTGATGCAGCAAAGGCAGACGGTTTTGAGATAAGAAACAAGGACGTCATCGCAGTTACAGAGGCAGTTGTGGCAAGAGCGCAGGGCAACTACGCAACAGTTGAACAGATTGCCGCTGACGTTAAAGCAAAATTCCCCGAAGGCCATATCGGTCTTATTTTCCCCATACTTTCAAGAAACCGCTTTGCAATATGCCTTAAGGGTATTGCAATGGGTGTAAAGAAAATTACGCTTATGCTCAGTTATCCTGCCGATGAGGTAGGCAACCACTTATTCGACGACGATATGCTCGATGAAAAGGACGTTGATCCTTGGCGTGATGTACTCGACGAAAAGAAATACCGCGAACTGTTCGGATATATAAAGCACACATTCACGGGTGTTGACTACGTTGAATACTATAAGAACCTTATCGAAGAATGCGGCTGTGAAGCTGAAATAATCCTTGCAAACGATTGCCGTGCTGTTCTTCCCTACGCTAAGAATGTTCTTAACTGCGACATTCATACAAGAGCAAGAACAAAGCGCCGTTTGCTCAAGGCGGGTGCTGAAAAGGTTTGCTCACTTGATGAAATACTGACAGAGAGCGTTAACGGAAGCGGTTACAACGAAAACTACGGTCTTCTCGGCTCAAACAAAGCAACTGAAACAACGGTCAAGCTGTTCCCCAGAGACTGCCAGCCCGTTGTTGACAAGATAAAGGCTGAAATTGATAAAGCAACAGGTAAGAACGTTGAGGTTATGATCTACGGTGACGGTGCATTCAAGGATCCCGTAGGTAAGATCTGGGAGCTTGCAGACCCGGTTGTTTCCCCTGCACACACAGACGGTCTTATCGGTCAGCCCAACGAAGTAAAGCTGAAATATCTTGCAGACAACGACTTTGCGGATCTTTCGGGTGATGCGCTTAAAGAAGCAATTTCCGAATATATCAAGAAGAAGGATTCAAACCTCGTAGGTCAGATGGTATCACAGGGTACAACGCCCAGACGTCTTACAGACCTTATCGGTTCACTTTGCGACCTTACATCGGGAAGCGGTGACAAGGGTACACCTATCGTTCTCGTTCAGGGTTATTTCGATAACTATACAAACTAAACAATGTTGATTTTAAAATACCGACTCCACAGAGTCGGTATTTTTTTATACTTCGAATGTAAATTAAATACCGTAATGTAGGGCGGGCTCGAAATGTATAAATAGGGGTAACGGGACGTGTAGTTCGTGGCTCGCCACGAACTACTTGGACGTCGTCCCATACAATATTGTTTCTTAACATATTTCCGCAGAAAATATAAAATGAAATTTTTTCGGGAAAGGTATTGACAAACAACTGTACTATGTGTATAATACAGTTAAACCGTGTTACTCAACTAATACAGTTTGGAGGTGCTTATTTGATTTCCTTTGAAGATTTTATACAAGAAAACGGTATACCGATATATTTGCAAATACTGCGCCATATAAAACGAGGCGTTGTTGCAGGTGCCATACAAAACGGAGATGAGCTTCCGTCAAGGCGTGTTTTGTCAGCCTTACTTGGCATAAACCCGAATACGATACAAAAGGCATATAAAATGCTTGAAGATGAGGGTCTTATCGAATCACGTGCAGGGGCAAAAAGCTATATGTCGCTTAACAGTGAAAAAGCAGAGCGTATACGTATACAGCTTTTAGAAAACGATGTCGGCGGTATCGTATCGTCACTTAAACAAATGGGACTTTCGAAAGAAGATGCCATATCACTTATTGAAAAACATTGGGAGAATTGATGATGAAAAAATATATTTCAATTTTCGGACTTTTAGGGAGAATTTCATTTTACAAGATTCTTGCATGCTTCGTGCTTTTGTCATTTTCGCAGCTTTCGTATTATTACATAAGCCTTAAAAACAATTTACAGCTTTATTCTCAGAACGGCAAGCTACCCATACTTGAAGAAACATTCACATCCTTCTACGCTATAACATTTTTCATCTGTCTTTTTCTTGTATGCCGGTTTATTATATCCCCCAAAAACCATTCTGAAAAGACTGCCTATACGGTTAATCGGCTCCGGATAAGCGAAAAGAAATTTTTTTACATACAGACTGTTTACAACGCACTTATAATTTTCATACTGTTTGCACTTCAAGCAGTGCTTTTATTCGTAATGTGCAAGTACTACATAAGCACCGTACCCGATAGATTCATCAGCGAACAGTCACTGTTTTTAGCATTTTACAGAGTTGACTTTTTACACAGCATTTTACCGCTTGAGGATACATTTTTATCCGTCCGAAATGCTTTCATAATCGTCGGCCTTGCTTTTGCATCATCTTCATTCTCTTTCAAAGGCAGACACGGAAAATTCGGCTATTCGATAATCGTGCTTTTCATAATTCTGTGTATGATGTTCATCTGCAGTATCGGTGATATATCAAACAATATAACCTTGCACCTTGCTGCATTTATTGTAACAGTAAGAGCACTTATGACAGTACACGGAGATAAGGAGGAAGAAGATGAAGAAATTAATTGAAAAATATTCCCCTCCGGGGCTTGATATCTACCCTGAAATATGCACTTTGATCATAGGCGGTACTCTTGCACTTTTAATGCTTATATCGCCGTTTGCCTCAACATTCAATCATGAACTGAACTGGGCAAAGGAATCCCCCGGCGGCAGGACGATACCTTACTTCAGCGATATAATTGACAAAGGAACGATCGGTTTTTCCGTGCTATCCGCAATTATGATATGCTTTATGATCTACAGATATATGTATCTTATAAAAAGCAAAAGTATATATCTTACACGCCGTTTACCCGTATGGCGTGCAACAGAAAAGTTTTGCCTTATAGTCCCCTTTTGCTATGTAGTTTTCTGCATACTTATAGAAAAGCTGGCGCTTATAATTATGTTTATACTCTACTATATCCTTACGCCGGATATATACTTAAAGCACAACATACTTTTTGATTTTATTATGGAGAGTTTATTATGATAGAAATAAAGAATTTAACGAAAAAATACGGAAGCAAGACAGCGCTTGAAGATGTCAACCTTACAATACCGCAGGGGCAGATAATCGGTCTTTTCGGCGAAAACGGCGCAGGCAAGACCACACTAATGAAGTGTATTTTAGGCTATATCCGCCACAAGGGTGAAATAACGCTTGACGGTGAAAAAATAACGCACAAAAACATTGCAAGAATATCGTTTGCAACAACTGAAAATTCTTTGTTCCCCACTCTTTCCCCCGATGCACACCGTGATTTTTACAAGGAACATTTT